>JBBWVW010000018.1:0-9857 GCA_050256425.1 Arenicellales bacterium
GTTTCTTCAGGGTCCCGGTTCATCCGGAATCTCTGCGCACTGTTCGTCGGCATCGTGTATCCGTTCAAAGACCTCCTCTCGGTGTACAGCCACATCCTTGGGTGCCTTTACGCCGATCCGAACCTGACTCCCCCGGACACCCAGGACTGTTACCTGGATGTTATCGCCGATGTTCAGGGTCTCGCCTACCCGCCGTGTCAAAATCAGCATCTTGGCTACCCTCCGTTACCTGGTATCACCCTTCAAAGAGGATCACGTTCACTTCCTTGGCCTGCCAATAGGCCCAGACATACCTGCGATGATTTTACACTACGACCCAAGAGCTTTCGACTGTGCGTCAGACGTCATTAGCCTCGGCCAGTTTTTCCTCGGTGCCTACTCCGTCTAGGCCAAATGCCTTGTGCAACGCTCGAACGGCAAGTTCCAGGTATTTATCGTTCACACCTACGGAAATCTTAATCTCCGAGGTCGAAATCAGTTCAATATTAATACCCTCTGCCGCCAAGGCCTCAAACATCATCGCCGCCACGCCAGAATGCGAGCGCATGCCGACCCCAACGATGGCAATCTTGGCCAGGGTATCGTCACCAACCACGTCACGGGCATTCAGTTCCTTGGCGGTTTCATTCAGTAGTGCCATTGCCTGGGGGTATTCGCCCCGATTCACGGTAAAGGTAACGTCCGTAGTGCCATCCTGGGCGACATTCTGGATGATCATATCGATATTCAGGTGCGCCTTTGAGATCGGGCCAAAAATACTTGAGGCGGTACCTGGCTGGTCCGGCACACCCCGTATTGTTACCTTAGCCTCATCCCGGTTATAGGCGATTCCTGCGATTAACGGCTGTTCCATATCGCTTACCTCGTGTGTGATCAGAGTGCCCGGGCCATCCTCAAATGAAGATAGTACCCGCAACGGCACCTGATATTTGCCCGCGAATTCCACGGAACGTGTCTGTAATACCTTGGCTCCCTGGCTCGCCAGCTCCAGCATCTCTTCAACGGTAATCTGGTCCAGTCGTCTTGCCTCGGGTACGATTCGCGGATCAGCCGTGTAGACACCGTCAACATCGGTAAAGATACGGCATTCATCAGCTTCCAGTGCAGCGGCCATCGCCACCGCCGTGGTATCGGATCCACCGCGCCCCAACGTAGTGATGTTGCCGGCGTCGTCGACACCCTGGAACCCGGCCACGACCACCACCCGGTTCAGTTCGAGGTCCGTACGAACCCTGGCCGCATCGATATCACGAATCCGCGCCTTGCCATGAACGTTGTCTGTCAGAATTCGAACCTGTCCGCCGGTATACGAACGTGCTTCAATGCCCCGCTGATTCAGGGCCATCGACAATAGCGCTATGGTGACCTGCTCGCCGGTGGAAACCAGCACGTCCATCTCGCGAGCCGCCGCATCGGGATCGATCTTTGATGCCAGCTCTAACAGCCGGTTGGTTTCACCCGCCATGGCTGAGACGACCACCACCAGGCTCTCGCCTCGTTGTCTGGATGCCACAACCCGATCAGCCACAGCATTAATCCGCTCGACCGAGCCGACTGAGGTACCCCCGTATTTTTCTACCGCCAGAAACATATCATTACATTAGCCATTGATTGGGGCGCGCATTAAACCCCTTTTGGGCGGCGTGGTAAAGGCTTAGGTTAAAAAGGCATTATGCTCAGCGCGAGGCGATCCACGACGGAACTGCCGCCAGGGCTTCATCCAGACCGGAGATATCTGCGCCACCGCCCTGTGCAGAATCAGGGCGCCCTCCGCCCTTGCCACCCACCCGCGAGGCCATTTCAGCGACCAGATCCCCGGCGTGACAGCGGTCCGTCAAATCCTTGCTGACCCCCACCATGAGTATCGCCTTGTCATCATGAGCGCCACCGATCACCACGACGGCTGAGCCAAGCCGATCACGCAGTCGATCCATCATGGCTCGCAGTCCTTTGATATCGACGCCGTCGTAACGTTTCACCAACACATTAATGCCATTGACCTGTTGCACTTCGCTGGCCGGGTCATCTCCAGCACCGCCCGTGGCAAGTTGCCCCTGCAACTGCTCGACCTTTCGCTCGAGTTGACGCACCCGTGAAGAAATCCCGACGGCGCGTTCTTCCAGGTCCGCCCGGCCAGTCTTGAGTAAGGCAGCCAACCGTGACAAGGTCGCAGTCTCGTCCGCGCTGTACTTCCGTGCCACTTCTCCGGTTAGCACCTCGAGGCGACGTACTCCGGCCGCAATACCGCTCTCAGACACTATTCGGAAAGTGCCAATATCTCCGGTGCGCTGAACATGGGTGCCGCCACACAGTTCCAGCGAGAAATCTCCCATAGCAACCACCCGAACCTGCTCCTCGTAACGCTCTCCGAAAAGTGCAGCAGCGCCCTCATCTCGCGCGTCATCCAGAGCCATCAGCCGGGTGTTAACGTTGTCGTTGGCACGAATCTGTGCATTAACGATTCGCTCGACCTCATCCAGTTGAGTGTCGGGCATCGGCTCACTATGAGAAAAATCAAATCGCAAACGCTCCGGCTCAACAAGCGAGCCCTTCTGTTCAACATGCTCACCGAGTACCTTGCGCAGGGCGGCATGCAATAAGTGGGTGGCCGAATGGTTAGCAGCCGTCGCTGCCCGACCCGGTTGCGCCACCGCAGCACTGACTTTCGAGCCAGGGCTGAGGGTCCCGCTGATTACCCGTCCGGCGTGTGCAATAACCTTGTGGGCGAGATAACGTGCGTCAGTGACTTCAAAACTGCCGCCCGGCCACGTCAAGACACCACAATCGCCAACCTGGCCACCGCTTTCGGCGTAAAAAGGCGTGCACTCGAGCACCACCAGGCCTTCAGCCCCCTCAGTCAGAATATCGGTTTCTGTATCACCTTTTACAACCGACAATACAGCCGCCTCCCCACTTAATTCATCGTAGCCGGTAAAAGTCGTGCGCTCCTCAACACTGACACTGACTGTACCGTCCATACGAAACTGACTGGCAGCCCGCGCGCGCTCGCGCTGGCCGGCCATAGCCTGTTCAAACCCCTCCATATCGACCGTAAGCCCACGCTCGCGCGCATAATCTGCAGTCAGGTCTGCGGGGAACCCGAAAGTATCGTAGAGTCGAAACGTCAGTTCCCCCGGTATCGTAGTACCGGAAAGATCCGCAAGTTCGTGCTCGAGAATGCGCATGCCCTGGCCCAGAGTCTGAGCAAAACGCTCTCCCTCTTGCGCCAAAGCCTCCTCAACGCGATCCTGCGCATCCGCCAGTTCTGGGCAGGCTTCGCCCATTTGCTCTACCAATGGTGTCACCAACTTGTGCATAAAAGGTTTGGCTGCCCCAGCCTGGTAGCCATGACGAATAGCACGGCGGATAATTCTGCGCAATACATAACCGCGGCCTTCGTTTGATGGAATCACACCATCGGTAATCAGAAACGCACTGGAGCGGATGTGATCAGCGATCACCCGCAGTGAGCTGTTATCTATGTCAGTACAGCCAGTGACCTCGGCAGCTGCCTTGATCAAAGCGACAAAAAGATCGGTTTCATAGTTGCTGTGCACCCCCTGCAGAACCGCTGCCAGGCGCTCCAGCCCCATACCGGTGTCTACCGAAGGCCGCGGCAAGGGGGTATCGACGCCGCTCGCATCCCGGTTGAACTGCATGAATACCAGGTTCCAGATCTCTACGTAGCGGTCGCCGTCGGCCTCGGGCGTTCCCGGGGGTCCGCCTGCGACTTCGGGCCCATGGTCATAGAAAATCTCACTGCAGGGGCCACACGGGCCAGTGTCACCCATCGCCCAGAAATTATCGCTGGCACCAATGTAGGCAAAGCGCTCACGAGGAACACCGATCTCTCCCAGCCAGATATCCGCGGCCTCGTCATCCTCATCGAAAACGGAAACCCAGAGTTTTTCCGGTGACAATCCGAAGCCATCAGTGAGCAGTGTCCAGGCGTGCTGGATCGCTTCGCGCTTGAAATAGTCGCCGAAACTGAAATTTCCAAGCATCTCAAAGAAGGTGTGATGCCGGGCGGTGTAACCCACGTTATCCAGATCATTGTGTTTGCCGCCGGCTCGCACACAGCGCTGCGCGGTCACGGCCCTTTGGTAGGAGCGCTTGTCTTGACCCAGAAACACATCCTTGAACTGGACCATTCCCGCATTGGTAAAAAGCAGCGTGGGATCGTGATGTGGCACCAGTGAACTGCTGGCAACCACCTCGTGGCCGTTAGCGGCGAAGTAATCGAGAAATTTCTGCCTGATATCGCGAGTTTTCATGACAATGATCTGACCAATAATGCGCAACTGTCGGCCTGTATATACACCAGCGCGATGTCAATTCTAACCGCGACCCTGCCAATCGCCGAGTACCCGGCGTATCGTGCTCTTGCCGAATCCCCGTCGCTGCAAGTAAGCGGCGCGGCGTGCCCAGTCTTTGAAAGAGTCAACAGGCTGATTGGAGAAGCGACTCTGGTAGCGGCCCTTCGCCACATCATCCCATGATACGTCTGCCTGGGCAAAGGCCGATTCAATCAAATCGGGTGTCACCCCACGCTCTTTGAGTTCGCGGCGAATGTACAAGGGCCCGTAGCCGCCCTGCGACCGATGCGACACCAACGCCTGGGTGTAGCGGGCATCAGACAGGTAATCCTGTTCGATCAGCTCTACGAGGACCGGATCAATACTTGAAATCTCGAAGCCGCGTTGGACGAGCTTAAGCCGGAGCTCTTCGCGGCTGTGCTCACGCCTTGCCAACAAGCGCATAGCGGCGTCGCGAACCTGCGCCGGCAGGTCCGCATCAGACGAGGTCATCAGGCTTCGGCGCTTTGCACCTTCGCCGGCGCGCTCTCCGGCGCACTGACCTCGCTGGGGCCAAGGGAATCCAGGCCCATTTTCTGGCGCACGACATTTTCGATAGTCGACGCGATATCAGGGTTGCCACGCAAAAACTCGCGGACATTATCCCGGCCTTGACCGATACGCTCACCGTTGTAGGAATACCAGGCGCCGGACTTGTCAACGATCTGATGCTCCACACCCATATCGATGAGTTCGCCTTCCTTGGAAATCCCCTCGTTATAAAGGATATCGAACTCGGCCTTCCGAAATGGCGGCGCGATCTTGTTTTTGACCACTTTAACGCGGGTCTGATTACCCAGGACCTCTTCTCCCTTTTTTACCGCGCCGATCCTGCGTATATCCAGTCGAACCGAGGCGTAGAACTTCAAGGCATTGCCACCCGTAGTGGTCTCGGGATTGCCAAACATAACGCCGATCTTCATGCGGATCTGGTTGATGAAGACCACCATAGTATTGGAGCGCTTGATATTTGCGGTCAGCTTACGCAAGGCCTGGGACATGAGTCGGGCCTGAAGGCCCACATGGTGGTCACCCATTTCTCCTTCGATCTCCGCTTTAGGCGTAAGCGCGGCGACCGAATCGATCACGACCACATCGACGGCCGCCGATCGCACCAGCATGTCGGTGATCTCAAGCGCCTGTTCACCGGTGTCGGGTTGGGACACCAGCAGATCCTCGACGTTGACGCCCAGCCGTTGAGCATAGGAAGGGTCAAGCGCGTGCTCAGCATCGATAAATGCACAGGTGCCACCGGCTTTTTGTGCCTGAGCAATCACAGATAGCGTCAATGTGGTTTTACCCGACGATTCCGGCCCATAAATCTCGACCACCCGCCCGCGAGGCAAGCCGCCGATACCGAGCGCGATATCCAAGCCCAGCGAACCGGTTGAAATGCTTTCGATGCCCTTGCCCACTTCGGCATCGCCGAGCCGCATGACAGATCCTTTGCCGAACTGCCGCTCAATCTGCCCGAGGGCGGCATCTAACGCTTTTTGCTTGTTGTCATCCATGTAAAGCTCCATTGCACATTTGACTATTTATCCAGCACACTGCCGTGACTTGGTGATGCCAGCGCGCGGTCCGGCAATTATCGGCCTTGCTACCCCGCCTCAGTTGATCCGGGAATAGGCAAAATCGGTAATTTCAAGCTAGCAGGCATTATTTCATAAACCGCGTGACGAACACAGCGAACTGCATCACAACTGGCTCTCAGAGGGGTCGGCCGCGAGGCTGATGAGTTCGGCCAACGCCGCTGCTACCGACTGGCGGCGGATAGCATCCCGATCACCGTGAAATTGAAAGCGCTCCGAGCGTACACCGTGTCCGGGCACTTGCCAGGCTATAAAAACCGTGCCCACAGGCTTTTGCACGCTGCCGCCGTCTGGACCGGCGACTCCAGTAACCGCAAGGCCCGCACTCGCATTACTTCGGGCGATGACCCCACCCGCCATAGCCTCCGCCACTGGAGCGCTGACTGCACCGTGGGTACCGATGAGCTCCATTGGTACCCCAGCTAAGGCATTCTTGGACTCATTACTGTACGTGACCAGCGCGCATTCAAACCAAAGCGAGCTACCCGGTACCGAAGTGATCGTCTTAGCTACCCACCCGCCGGTACACGATTCGACGGTTGCAAGCCGCCAGCCACGCTCAAGCATGATCGCCCCAACCTGTCCGGCAAGCTCAACAAGATTCTCGGTTTTAGTCACGTTTCAGGAGCTCCACGTTGCTTGAACCTATCTTTCATCATTAAATACCCAGCGACTCATCCAAGCGCTGGGGCAAGTACCTATTCTCGCAATCCGGTGGCTCACAGCGTGAGTTCGCGCGGCCCGCGTTTTCCAGAAAATCCTCTGGAACTAGTATTATTACGGTTCCGGCCGAGTGCAGACCGGCAACCAGAGAATAACAGCATGGCGCAATTCATACTCTTTAAACGCATCGCGGTAGCCCTGGGACTGGTTTTCGTGTGTTGCGCCCCAGTCGGCGCCGGTGACCTTGAACGTGAGCAACGCCTCATCGATGAAGTCGAGGCGAATCTTTTCTCGGGCGACCTGATCACGCTGAATGCTCAGGGGACAGACTTTGCAGCTGTGGAGATGGCCTCGGAGACTGATAGCACCCGCGGCGCGGTTATTCTGCTGCACGGACGCGGTTTTCATGCCGACTGGCCCGAGAATATCGGGCCGCTGCGGGTCGGACTTTCGGAAGCGGGTTGGCATACGCTGTCACTGCAGATGCCGGTACTGGAAAAGGCAGCCAAATACTTCGATTACCTCCCCATCCTTGGGGAGGGTGTTCCCCGCATAAACGCGGCGCTGGCCTATCTTTCCAGTCAGGAGATTTCCCCGGTGGTGCTACTGGCGCACAGTTGCAGCGCGCACATGGCCATGTTCTGGATGGAAGAGCATACCGATGAAGGTCTCAATGCCTTCATCGGGATTGGTATGGGCGCCACCGACTATCAGCAACCGATGCAGCGGCCCTTCCCTTTTGCATCTCTCACAGTACCGGTGCTGGATCTGTATGGTGAATATGACTACCCGGCGGTTCATCGTATGGCACCGGAGCGTCTGCAGTTAATCAAACAAGCTGGTAACCCGGCATCACGTCAAATCGTTGCGCCGGGAGCAGACCATTACTTTACAGGCACAAGCGACCTGCTGATCGAGGCAGTCAACGCCTGGCTCGACAGTCTTTCCTGGTAAGCCTATTGCCCAACAAAAACTACTAGCCGCTGTCAGTAAGTAAAAAAGAAGTTACCGCCGAGAGCCCGTACTGACTCGAGCGTTTATCGGCACAGGCACACCAAGCGGTCCTCGACGACACTACCCGCCGGTTAATGTAAGGAAGCGAGAGTAGCAGCAACCAATCGCCGGACTCCGGATTTCAAAAAAGAACCAATCCAGAGTCGGATAGATACTTGATCTAGTGGCGTCCCCAAGGGGATTCGAACCCCTGTTGCCGCCGTGAAAGGGCGGTGTCCTAGGCCAACTAGACGATGGGGACAACTGTGGTGGAGCCGGACGGGATCGAACCGACGACCTCTACAATGCCATTGTAGCGCTCTCCCAACTGAGCTACGGCCCCGAGAAGAGCGCAGTATTCTCGGTGTTGTGTCCGCTTCGGTCAAGCACCACGCGCTTCTCGCGCGGCAATAAAATCCAGAGCAACGCGGATACGTTGCAGGGTTTTGTCCTGACCCACCAGTGCCAGGGTCTCATCAATCGGAGGCGTCGCTGCCGTACCCGAGACCGCCACCCTGAGCGGCTGGGCAATCTTGCCGAGTTTTGAATCGTGCGCCTCAACGCAGGCCTGTAGTTGCGTATGAATAGTGCCCGCTGTCCAAACATCGATCTTTGAGAACCGCTCCCGTATATCTTTAAGCAATGGCCCGGCTACGGGACGCAGGTGCTTTTTGGCCGCGCCCTCGTCGTAATCGCCGATATCCTGGTAAAAATAAAGGCTCTTGTCGGCAAGCTCATCCAGCGTCTGCGCTCGCTCGCGTAAAGCCTCAACCACCGCCAAAGGCTGCGGACCGCCCTCAAGGCTGATGCCCCTTTCTTGTAACCGCTGGCATAAAAGAAGCGTCAGTCGTTGGCCATCGGCCTCCTTGATGTAGTGCTGGTTAAGCCACTTGAGCTTGTCCGCGTCGAATGCAGAGGCCGCCCGATTGACCTGGGCGAGATCAAAAAACTCAATCATCTCCTCCAGTGAGAAAATCTCCTGATCCCCATGGGACCAGCCCAGGCGCACCAGATAATTACGCATAGCCTCGGGCAAAAAACCCTGATCACGGTATTCCAGAACACTTACTGCACCATGGCGCTTGGATAAGCGCTGCCCATCGGATCCGACAATCATGGGCACATGGGCAAAAACAGGCAGCGATGCATCCAGAGCGTTGAAGATATTGACCTGGCGCGGGGTGTTATTGATGTGATCATCGCCGCGAATGACGTGGGTGATGCCCATATCGATATCGTCGACCACTACGGCAAAGTTATAGGTAGGTGTGCCGTCACCGCGGGCTATTACCAGATCATCAAGCTCTTCATTACTGATACTGATGCGCCCGCGCACCAGATCCTCGAATACCACTGGGCCTTCCAGGGGATTACGAAAGCGGATGACGGGCTTGACCCCAGGCCGGGTCGGATCGATTACATCGCGGCATTTGCGGTTGTAGCGCGGTTTAATATTCTGCGCCCGTTGCTCTTCTCGCACGGCATCGAGCTCTTCGGGAGTGCAGTAACAGTGATAGGCCAGCCCCTGCTCCAGAAATGTGTCGAGCACCTCGCGGTAGCGTTCCACCCGATCCGACTGGAAGATCGGTCCGTCATCGTAATCGAGCCCAACCCAGCTCAGGCCCTCGAGGATGGCATCAACCGAGGCCTGGGTAGAGCGCTCACGGTCGGTATCCTCCACCCGCAAGATGAACTGCCCGCCATGATGGCGTGCATAAAGCCAGCTGAAAAGAGCCGTACGTACCCCACCGATGTGTAGGTAACCGGTAGGACTTGGAGCGAAACGGGTACGAATTGAAGACATCAGCGAGTGTTCCGTGGCGTGAACGGCGAGATTCTAATTATAATAAGGCGCTAACGCACGCTGGTATCGCCAGCGTGCCCCCTTATTGGGGCGCGTAGCTCAGTGGGAGAGCACTGCCTTCACACGGCAGGGGTCGCAAGTTCGAACCTTGCCGCGCCCACCATTTTCCCCAGTGTTTTAGCCATTTTTTGACACTGCTGCGGTTAGGGGATTCTCACTGTGCTGAAAATGTGCTGAAAAACCGCGGTCAGCCACTACCTGATGCAGGTGATCCGGTGTCAGATGGGCATATCGCTCGGTCATCTTGATGCTCGAGTGACGAAGCAATTTGCTCACCTCATATAACGAAACGCCGTCCATCACCAGCCAACTAGCAAAGGTATGAGTCCTTAAGGGAGTCCCGTTTATAAAGACGGACAATATGATTTATTTCCAGGAGCAATCGCGCGG
>JBBWVW010000019.1:0-37174 GCA_050256425.1 Arenicellales bacterium
CGTTATCTTGAAACTGACCGGATACCCGTGCAGGTCCGCGCAGCGCTCCTGGCTGGAGTGCGGGCTGCCTATCTGTTCCACGAACTCGGCGGTCGAAGAATCCAGCTTTTTATTCACCGCAAAGCCTTGGTCGAAGCCGCAGCCCGTTTACAGCAGGCTCAGCACGGCGAATGAGTGGTTATGGTGGATTTGCGGGGCCACCTGCGGCAGGCAGTACCAAGGGGTGAGTGTTCTCGCCAGCATCAACGCGGTCGATGACAGCCAAAGGTTGTGATTTCCCCAGAAGCGCGACAAACAACTGTGCCGATAAGCGTCTCGCAGCCGAGGTGGCCGATAATGGCAGTGTCAGCGATACCCACCGTCGGTTCGGTAAGGTTCGCGAGAATGATTGGGGCCGCCCCAGGGCCCAGAACTGGCAGTGGTCTAGTTCACCGCGCCTGCGGGCGTATTGTGGCGGGCCTATGCTCGAGGGAAAACTGAAGCGCGCTCTCGTCGAAACAATTGGCCTCGCTATCGAAAGATCGCTCCTGGAAAGTCACCCGTCCACCGCGATCAATCAGAATCACACTGCTGGCACGAGTGCCATACGCTACGCCCTCAACAAATAACACCCGCTGGTGACTTTCTTTGGGATCTACTATTGAATCTTCTGATCCAGTGGTGAGTGGCCTTGGATCACGCAGAAAATCAAACAGTCGGGCGACCAGAGTACCGTGATCGGGGCTTTGCTCAAGAATTCTAGAGAATTCGATTTCCCCCTGCCGGGTCTTTGGCCATTGGTTCTCTGGCGGGGTATTGCTCAACGTCATCAAACCCTGGGAACACACGCTGGAAAAACCGGTGGCATTGCATAGCAAATTCAGCTCGGAGGTGGTGCCAGCAAGTAGGTTAAAACCACCGTACCCGAGGAGGGTTTCGATCGACCGGTCATCAATTGCGGTACGGGTCTCCAAGTGATTCAGCAGATAGTCACGCACCAATACCCCCCGCGATTGGGCTCCGGGTTTGGGCGAGACGTTTTCGGTTCGACAGTTTGTCAGGGCAGCAAAGCGGCCTGCACGGGTGAGCCCTAACCAGGTGCCGCCGGCAAACAGATCACGCCCGGCGGCAAGTTGCGGATGGGTCTCCCAAAAGCCAAGTGGAGCTGCAGGCCGATCAAATGTTTCGTCTCGGTTGGCCGCGACCACGAACGGAAACGACGGATGGACCGCGACAGCAACCGCGATAAAGCACATAGCACTTATGGGTGAGCGTTAGAATATCTAAGCCAGATGAATCCGCGGAATCGGCGCTGGCCGGTATGCGACGCCGACCCGACCGATTAGCTGAACGGAGATTGCCCCGGTTTCCTGGCATAGCCGCTCGAGAAGTTCAGCCTTCTGGGGCTTTAAAAGGGAGGGCAAACGCACTTTAACCAGTTCGTGAGCAGCGAGTGCATGTTCCAGCTCCAGGCTAACGGCAGGTGTCGCACCTGCGACACCGACGGTAACCACCGGTTTGAGGTGATGGGCAAGCCCTCGCAGATGATTCAGTTGTTTCCCAGTCAGTTCCATTTAACACTCAACTACGGTGGTGATGTATGAAACTCCAGCATAGCATTGGTGGCCATGGTCAGTAAGCGTGCCGCGCGAAGTCGGGTCTGGACCGCCCGCCAGGAGAAAGACCCTTACGTCCGCGAAGCAAGGGCTCGCGCCTACCGCTCCCGAGCGGTTTTCAAACTTGAACAGTTAGACAAGAAAGATTCTTTGTTCAGGCGCGCAATGGTGGTAGTCGATCTTGGGGCCGCGCCCGGCAGTTGGAGCCAGTACGCCGCCCAAAAAGTGGGCCCCGAAGGTCTTGTTGTGGCCCTGGACCGGCTGGATTTTCCCGCGATTCCCGGCGTTTTTCAGATAAAGGGTGATTTTACGGACGCAGATATTCAGCAAAAGCTGGATGACGCGCTGGGCGCACGCCAGCCAGACCTTGTAATATCGGATCTGGCCCCCAATTTAAGTGGTGTGCACAGTGTTGATCAGGCAGCAATGGAAGACCTGGTGCTTGCCGCTGGTCGGTTCGCGTGGTCTTGCCTTAGGCCAAAAGGGGCCTTTGTGGCGAAACTATTCGAGGGCTCCCATGCGATGGGGTTGCGCAACGAGATCAACAGCTTGTTTCGATACTGCCAGATTCGAAAACCCCCCGCTTCTCGCTCTCGTAGCCCTGAGATTTACCTCGTGACTCGAGGTCCGATCAGGCAGACTATCACTCCCTTAGCACCTTAAGGTAAAAGGAGGGCGAGTGTGCTCAATTGTGTTTAAATGGAAAAACTCTCAGAATTGGACCTTGCGGGCGTTTGCCCGGGTTTTAAAAAAAACAATAGTCCTTTCACGCCTTGGTAATCCTAACGCATGAATAATTTGACCAAAAACCTCGTACTCTGGCTGGTTATCGCCATGGTGCTGATGGCCGTTTTCAACAATTTTGCGCCTCAACAGGGCGGGTCCAGCCAGGAGATCGATTATTCGGTTTTCCTCAATCAGGTTGAGCGCGGCGCGATCGACGAGGTCACGATCGACGGCTCGGCGATTTACGTGACAGCTCGTAATGGCGAACGTTTTGTCACCTATTCACCTGGCGACCCCGGCATGGTCAACGATCTACTGAAAGCGGATATCGGCATCAAGGCGCAAAAGGAAGAAGAGCCTTCCTTGTTAATGCAGATATTTATCAGCTGGTTTCCGCTGTTGCTGTTGATCGGTGTCTGGATATTCTTTATGCGTCAGATGCAAGGTGGCGGTGGCCGGGGTGCGCTGAGCTTCGGCAAGAGTAAAGCACGCATGCTTACCGAAGACAAAAATAACGTGACCTTTGACGATGTGGCAGGTGTTGATGAAGCCAAGGAAGAAGTTGGCGAACTGGTTGAATTTTTGGAAGATCCCTCCCGATTCCAGAAACTCGGTGGACGCATTCCACGCGGAGTGTTGATGACCGGGAGTCCGGGTACCGGCAAGACCCTGCTTGCGAGGGCTATTGCAGGGGAAGCCAAGGTTCCTTTTTTCACTATCTCTGGATCTGATTTTGTCGAGATGTTTGTTGGTGTCGGCGCTTCACGGGTCCGGGATATGTTTGAGCAGGCGAAAAAGAATGCGCCTTGCATCATCTTCATTGACGAAATTGACGCTGTCGGCCGCCAGCGCGGTGCGGGATTGGGCGGTGGGCATGATGAACGGGAGCAAACCCTTAACCAGCTACTGGTTGAGATGGACGGCTTTGAGGCGAATGACGGGGTTATTGTTATTGCGGCAACCAACCGGCCTGACGTGCTCGATCCGGCCTTGTTGCGACCAGGCCGGTTTGACCGGCAAGTGCATGTGCCGCTACCGGATATCCGCGGGCGCGAGGCGATTCTGAAGGTGCATATGCGCAAGGTACCCATCGATGACGATGTCGAAACATCTGTTATCGCCCGCGGGTGTCCCGGTTTTACGGGTGCGGACCTGGCCAATTTGATTAACGAAGCCGCGCTGTTCGCGGCGCGGGCAGGTCGCAAGACAGTATCGATGGAGCAGTTTGAACTTGCCAAAGACAAGGTCGTCATGGGGGTTGAGCGACGTTCAATGGTGATGCCCGAACAGGAGCGCCTGAATACGGCGTACCACGAATCCGGGCATACCGTAGTTGCCAAGGTCCTTGCGGACAATACCGATCCGGTACACAAAGTCACTATCATTCCGCGTGGGCGGGCGTTAGGGGTCACGATGCAACTACCGGAGGAAGATCGGTACAGCCACAACCGAGAGCATTTGCTGGCGAGGATCGCCGTGCTGATGGGTGGACGCATCGCGGAAGAAGTATTTATGAAGCAGATGACCACAGGCGCGTCAAACGATTTCGAGCAGGCCACCAGCTTGGCTCAGAAAATGGTTCAGCGTTGGGGCATGAGTGATGAACTCGGGCCTCGGGTCTATGGCGATAATGACTCAGAAGTCTTTCTGGGCCGTGAAATCACCACGCATCGTAATATCAGTGATGCAATTGCAGAAAAGGTCGACCAGGAAGTCAGCCGTATCATTAAAGGCCAGTATGATCGCGCCCGCCAGATCATCGAATCCCGCAGGGAGATTATCGAGACGATGGCGAGTACGTTGATGGACTGGGAAACGCTCGAGTCCGACCAGATCGATCAAATCATGCGAGGTGAAACACCGCGACCACCAAGTTCCGGGGACGAGGGCGGTCGACCGACCGACACCGGGGGGGAAAAGCCTGCGCGGCCGGATATCAAGCCGAATATGGATTCTCCGGCGGGCGATTCGGCGTGACCGTCGGATAGTCGCTGCGGTGGCCAGTTTGGCCAGTACCCTGGGCTCAATGCCTGGGAAAGATCCCCTCATTATGGGGATCGTGAACGTGACACCAGATTCCTTTTGTGACGGCGGCCGCTACTTTGGCACTGGCGATGCACTGATTCATGCGCGGGAACTCGTTAAGCAAGGTGCCGACGTGATTGACATCGGGGGGGAGTCCACTCGACCCGGAGCAGCCCCCGTCAGCGTAGAACAGGAGTTAGATCGCGTACTTCCGGTTGTCGAAGCATTAGCCGCAGACGGGGTTTTGGTTTCAATCGACACCAGCAAGCCCCAGGTGATGCGGGAGGCGGTGCATGCTGGCGCCTGCTTGATTAACGACGTCTGCGCTCTGCGGCAACCTGGAGCGCTCGAGACAGCGGCTAGTCTACAAGCAAGTGTAATCTTGATGCATATGCAGGGAACCCCAAGTACCATGCAGGACGAACCGTCATACAAAGACGTGGTGATGGAGATTCGAAGCTTTCTTACCCGGCGTATCGAGGCCTGCCACACAGCGGGGTTGGATCGATCCAACTTGCTGGTGGATCCCGGGTTCGGTTTTGGAAAAACCCGCGAGCATAACTGTGCACTGCTAGACAGGCTTGGGCAACTCGCTGAATGTGGTGCGCCTTTGGTTGTGGGTATCTCTCGCAAGTCTTTTGTTCGCGCGCTGGCACGCTCTTGCGAACCCGAGGATGTCAAAGAGGTCAGCGCCTTGCTTGCTTTGCTTGCGGTCGAGCGTGGCGCAGCGATCGTTCGGGTTCACGATGTGGAGCTCACTAAAAGATTCCTTGATATTCGTCACGACCTACAATCGTTTTCTCCGGCTCATTGAGGTGGAACGCTCAGGCATGGCAAAGTATTTTGGTACCGACGGAGTTCGGGGTGAGGTCGGCAAAAGTCCCGTCACTCCAAGTGAAATTCTTCATTTGGGTTGGGCGGCCGGGCGTGTTTTGGGGGCCAGGCATGCGCGTGGCAGGGTCCTTATCGGCAAGGACACTCGAATATCGGGCTACCTTCTCGAGTCAGCCCTTGAAGCTGGCCTTTCCGCTGCCGGTGTGGATATAGCGCTCACCGGCCCTTTACCCACCCCGGGTATTGCCTATCTCACGCGCCAGACCGGTGCATGCGGCGGTATTGTCATCAGCGCCTCGCACAACCTTTACCATGATAACGGTATTAAGTTCTTTTCAGCTGAGGGTCGTAAGCTGGATGACGCTACAGAAGCGGCAATCGAGTCTCTGATGAATGAGGAGTTGGCGACGGTGGCGCCTGAGGCGCTCGGAAAAGCCGAGCGATTGATTGACGCTGTGCCTCGTTACGCTGAACACTGCCGTAACACCATACCGCCAGGCCTTCGTCTGGAGGGCCTTAAAATCGCCCTCGACTGCGCTAATGGCGCTGCTTACCAGGTCGCGCCGCTCGTGTTTCGTGAACTCGGTGCGGAGGTAGTGACCACCGGCGTTGAGCCGGACGGGTTCAACATAAACCGCGACAGTGGTTCTACCGTACCGGGCACGGTGAGCAAGCTCGTTTGCCGTACCGGCGCTGATATCGGCATTGCGTTTGATGGAGATGCCGACCGGGTTATTCTCGTTGACGCCAACGGTAACCTGGTTGATGGTGATGGCATCCTTTATTTACTAAGCCAGGAACGCCAGACCCGCGAACCCAGCAGTGGGGTGGTGGGTACGCAAATGACGAATCTTGGAGTAGAGATTGCTTGTGTGCAAAGTGGCATCCCCTTCGTCAGGGTCAACGTGGGAGATCGCTACGTGCTCGAAGAGTTGCTCACCCGAGACTGGACATTGGGAGGTGAACCCTCCGGGCACATCCTCTGTCTGGAGCGCTCAACGACCGGAGATGGGTTAGTGGCTGCTTTGGCGGTGCTTGAAGTCATGGTCGGCACACAGCGAAAGCTTTCCGATTTGGTTGCGGGTTTAACTATTTTTCCACAGCAAATGATTAATGTTCGCTTTGCCCAAGACTCGTCGCTTGGTATTCTTCAGAATGAGCAGGTGGAACGTGTGGTTAGAGAGTGCGAGCGCGAGCTCGCTGATAAAGGCCGGGTCGTGCTTCGCCCATCAGGCACAGAACCGGTGATTCGAGTAATGGTCGAAGGTAACTGTGAGGATGCGGTAGGTCGTATGGCAACGAAAATAGCTTCCACCGTGGAGAAGGTGGGCTCGGGAAACAGGCCCTAAAACTGTTTTTAAGACTTGATCTTACTGGCATCAGGGGTTGCTGGTGAAGCGGCCAAAGTTGCGTCGCCGCCGTTCGGCCGGTAACATCGCCCCCCCTTCAGCCGGCTCCGAACACACGGTCCGGCGCGTTAACCCTCGTTGGAGGCCATAGATGCGTACGCCACTTGTTGCTGGCAATTGGAAAATGAATGGATCCCGCGTGATGGCAGCTGAGTTAATGGCAGATGTGCACGCTGGCCTGTCAGGCATCAGCGGTGTCGATGTTGTTATTTGCCCACCATTTGTGCTCGTTCCACAGTGTTCCGAGGCTGCCTACGGCACATCCGTTTCTGTGGGCGGCCAGAATCTCGATACCCATGAACCCGGGGCGTTCACCGGGGAGATTGCGGCCGAGATGTTAATGGATGCCGGATGTGAATATGTGATTGTGGGCCATTCTGAGCGACGAGCTCTGTACGGGGAGACCGATGAATTGGTAGCCCATAAAACACGGGTCGCTTTCAGCAAAGGCCTGGTTCCTATTATTTGCGTCGGAGAAACGCTCGAAGAGCGTGAAGAGGGCGCCACCGAAAAGGTCGTAACCCGCCAGCTCGTGGCAGTACTCAATGAAGCCGGGTCGGAAATCTTTCCACGGGCGATAATCGCCTACGAGCCGGTGTGGGCTATCGGCACCGGCCGTACGGCTACCGACGCTCAGGCTCAAGACGTGCATGCGTTGGTTCGCGAACGCTTGGCGCGGGCTAATTCGGCAGCCGCTGAATCTACCCGAATTCTTTATGGTGGTAGCGTCAAACCGGAAAACGCTGCTGGATTGTTTTCGCAACCGGACATTGATGGCGGCCTTATCGGCGGTGCTTCGCTTAAGGCTGAAGATTTTTTAGGAATTATCAGGGCAGCTAACTCATGAACTTTGCAACCAGTATTTTCACCGTCATTAACCTAATCTCGGCCGTAGGAATTGTCGTTCTGGTGCTACTGCAACAGGGAAAGGGTGCCGACATGGGGGCCGCTTTCGGTGGAGGCGGCTCATCGCAGTCGGTGTTCGGTAGTCGGGGCTCAGCGACCTTTCTCAGCCGGGTTACCGGAGGTCTTGCGGCTGTCTTTTTCACCACAAGTCTCAGCTTGGCGTATATTTATACCAAGGATAGCACCGCGTCCCGGAGTGTCATGGCTGAACAAGGGGAGTCTGCGCAGTTGAGTGGCGCCGGGGTTAACGATGCGGACGCAGTAAGTACCGACATTCCAAAGGTCCCCGGATCCGGGAACTGATGCTTAAACCGGATGTGAGTGTGGTTTTGAATATGCCGAAGTGGTGGAACTGGTAGACACGCCGTCTTGAGGGGGCGGTGGCGCAAGCCGTGCCGGTTCGAGTCCGGCCTTCGGCACCATATCTGGCCCGTAAACACGCGGCCAACTCATTAGAGATACGGCCCGTAATCGGAGGCCACACTGTGACTGAACCGAGTGACGCGGCTTCGCCGCCCTTACTTTCAGAGGAAAATCCCCTAATTTTTTCAGACGGGGTGTGGGTCGACTCGAATTCCAGACCCGGCATTGACTACAGCGACGGCGAGGTCCAGGAGCGTGAACTTGGGCGCATACTCCATGAGGCCCCCGATCGGCGCTGGGACGCAGCGGGCTTGGCACGGAACCACAATGACTGGGCGCTGGAATACCACCTTTCGCCGCTTCGAGCAAATATCCTTCGTGGTTTGACGCTAAAGGATCGCAAAACCGTGCTGGAGGTTGGCGCGGGCTGCGGCGCAATCACTCGCTATCTGGGCGACCAAGGTTTTCGGGTTGACGCGGTCGAAGGAAGTGCTGCGCGGGCTCAGCTGGCGGCCTTACGCTGTCACGGCTTAGAAGGCGTATCTTTAGTCCGGGCAAACATCAACGATCTGACTTTACCTGCAGCCACCTATGATCTGGTGTTGTTTGTTGGCGTACTTGAATATGCCGGACGCTTCTCTGGGGATGACTCCAGTGCCGATATTGCTGTCAAGAAGATGCTCTCGCAGGCGGTTGCTTCTCTAACCCCTGGCGGGATAATCCTGGTTGCCATCGAGAATCGGATAGGGGCTAAATATCTTTGTGGATTTTCTGAAGATCATCTTGGCCGTCCGTGGGCTGGGGTCGCGGGATATCCTACGTTCTTGGGTGGAGATGCGGGGATTCGAACCTTTGATTCGACCCAATGGGTGAATATGCTGGAGTCGATGGCTCTTAAACATCGGTTCTTTTATCCACTTCCGGACTACAAATTGCCCCAGGCACTGATCAGTGAGGATGCATCTAGGGCCCCGGGGGCGCTGGCGGTTGCAGATCGCTTTGGCCCGGTGAGCCGATCCGGTGGCCCCAACGGAACTGCTCCAGTTCGTTTGCAACAAGCAGCTTTTCATGACGCACGTTTGGACGAATACTTCGCCGACTCATTCGGGATTGTCATCGCTGTGGCAAGTGACGTTGTTGAAGAGGTTCTCGCACACCAATGGGTTGTTTTTGACCGACCATGGGCGGGGCAACCCCAAGGGTTGTGCCTTGAGGTAGACGAGCAAACGCCACGTGCGTTTGCGGGTCACAGTCGCCAGGAGTCTTTGCGCAACCTTCCTTCGGGAGAGCCGCTGCTACGATTCTGGTTGCGTTATGCCGCTGCAACCCCGGACCAAGAAGGCTTCGCACAGCTAATCGCGGCCCATTATCGGCAGGTCAGAGACCAGGGATTAACTAGTGACGCCGGATCACTGCTGGTTGACCGTGATGGGCGGTTACTTTCGGAGTGTTTTCCATGGCCCGATGATTTGAGTTTTAGCCAGTTATCCAATTGCGCAAGCTGGCTTGAAGATGCACTTGATCGGTTCTTCGTGTACGCCGGCGCCGATCTGAGTTTTTTCCCGGCATTGAAGGATCTAAACAGCCCTGCTGCGCTAGCCAAGCAAGTGCTGGAGGCGGTTAAGGACAATGGCCAGTTGCCGAGCGCAGGTAGCGAAGAGGCGCGTTCTCCATATATCGGGGCGGAATCTTCTGCAATCGATCGAACCCATGCCGCAATTTACTGGGCTGACATTGGAGAAGAGTTTTCAGAGGAGCGTTGCAAATCGCAGCCCTGTCGATTCGAGGGACGCCAGCGAGTCCAACTTGCACTTAGCCAGGCTGGGGAACGGATTGGGCGCCTGCGTTTTGACCCTTCAAATCATTCACCACGGTTTTTACCTAACCAGCTTGTGCTTGAGGTGCTCACCATCTACAGCGAAGAGACAGAAGCCGAGATTGATCTACTGCGGGCTTTTTCTGTAAGTGAGTGTGAATCCAATGATCTTCAAATCACTACGGAAAATGACCAAATCCAACTGCAGGTTCTCGGTGCCGACCCCTGGCTGACATTCGATCTAAGCTTACTGGGGGGTAAATTGATTTCGCACCCAGCAAGGGTAGAGGCAGTCATGCATTGGATAGCTTGAAGCGCCGATCAAGGCCTCATCCTCAGCCCCTTTTTGTTGACGCTTAACGACCGGCAGACTAGAATCCTCGCTTTATTCCCCGGCGGTTTTTCCGCTACCTTGTACCGGTCGGATGCTTGCCAACTACCTGCCTGTCCTACTGTTCCTGCTAACGGGAATCGGCATTGGCGCTGTTGCGCTCGCGGCCGGGAGGGTGCTTAGCCCCAGCAACCCCTATCCAGATAAACTGTCGTCGTACGAATGCGGCTTTGAGGCTTTCGAAGATTCGCGGATGAAGTTCGATGTTCGCTATTACCTCGTCGCAATCCTGTTTATTATTTTTGACCTTGAGATTGCCTTCCTGTTTCCTTGGGCGATCGCGCTCGACGAGATCGGTGTTTTTGGCTTCATGGCAATGGTAGTGTTTCTACTGATTCTAGTCGTGGGTTTTGTTTATGAGTGGATGAAAGGGGCGCTGGAATGGGAGTAAGACCTTATGTCACTTGAAGGAGTCATGTCACAGGGTTGGGCGACGGCCCGCCTGGATGATCTGATTAACTGGGCAAGAACGGGATCCATGTGGCCGATGACCTTCGGGCTCGCCTGCTGCGCCGTTGAGATGATGCATGCCGGGGCCTCACGTTATGACCTGGATCGCTTTGGGATTATTTTCCGGGCGAGCCCTCGTCAGTCCGACGTAATGATTGTTGCCGGCACGCTGACCAACAAGATGGCCCCTGCGCTACGGCGGGTCTACGACCAAATGCCTGAGCCCCGGTGGGTAATTTCAATGGGCTCATGTGCAAATGGCGGCGGGTATTATCACTACGCATACTCGGTCGTACGAGGTTGTGACCGCATTGTGCCCGTTGATATCTATGTCCCCGGATGTCCGCCGACCCCTGAGGCGTTGATATACGGCATCATCCAGTTACAGAAGAAGATCAAGCGTGATGACACAATCGCGCGCTGAAATGATCGACAAATAATGGAAGAAAGTGGCCCGGCATCGGAGGTGGAGCAGCTTGCCCAGGCCTTTGGGGCTTCAATGCGAACGGCGTACGGCGAGAACACGCTTGTTGTGCAAACGGCGCATCTCATCCCATTGCTTGAAACCCTTCGCGATGACCCGCAGGCTCGATTCGAACAACTGATTGATCTGTGTGGGGTTGATTTCAGCGATTATCCGCCCGGTCCGGCAGAGCACCCGGAGCGTTTCGCTGTGGTCTATCACCTGTTATCGGTCAGTCGAAATGATCGGATCCGTGTGATCACCTATGTTGCCGAAGATCATCCGGTTGTGCCGAGTACAGTTGATGTTTTTGCCTGCGCGGACTGGTACGAAAGGGAAGCCTTTGATCTTTTCGGGATTTTGTTTGATGGGCACCCGGATTTGCGCCGCTTGCTGACTGATTACGGGTTTATCGGCCACCCCTTCCGGAAAGATTTCCCGTTGAGTGGGCACGTTGAAATGCGTTTCGATGAAGAGAAGGGGCGAGTCGTATACGAACCGGTATCGATTGAGCCCCGGGTTACGGTGCCGCGGATCATTCGGCAGGATCACGATTCTTGACTGAGATTCGTAATTACACCATGAACTTTGGCCCGCAACACCCGGCTGCGCATGGTGTTCTGCGTTTGGTGATGGAAATGGATGGGGAGGTGGTAGAACGAATCGATCCCCACATTGGTCTTCTGCATCGTGCCACCGAGAAACTCGCGGAGAGTAAGCCCTACAACCACAGTATCGGATACATGGACCGGCTGGACTATGTATCCATGATGTGTAATGAGCATGCCTACGTGCTGGCTATTGAGAAACTACTCGGCACAACGCCACCCCTGCGGGCACAGTACATCCGGGTCATGTTTGCGGAAATTACCCGGATACGAAACCACCTGTTATGGATCGCAGCGCATGGGCTGGATATCGGAGCGATGGCCGTATTCCTTTACGCATTTCGCGAGCGCGAGGACCTCTGCGACGTCTACGAAGCCACTTCCGGCGCTCGGCTGCACGCAGCCTATTTCCGGCCAGGCGGGGTCTATCGTGACCTGCCGGACGAGATGCCGAAGTACTCGGCATCTTCGGTGCACGGTGAGAAAGAAACCCGCGAGAAGAATATCAACAGGGAAGGTTCGGTACTGGATTTTATCGAATCTTTCGTCGAGCGTTTCCCCAGATGCGTAGACGAATATGAAACATTATTGACCGATAATCGAATTTGGAAACAACGTACTGTTGATATAGGGGTTGTTACACCCGAACGGGCGTTGCAGCTAGGGTTTACTGGGCCGATGCTTCGGGGGTCTGGCGTTGAGTGGGATCTTCGGCGCAAACAGCCGTATGAGGTTTATCCTCAACTGCAGTTTGATATACCCCTTGGCAGCACCGGGGATTGTTATGACCGGTACTTGGTTCGTGTCGAGGAGATGCGCCAATCAAATCACATTATCCGCCAGTGTGTAGATTGGCTAAAAAACAACCAGGGTCCGGTGATGGTCGCAGATCGCAAGCTAGCACCCCCTGATCGAGTCGAGATGAAAGAGGACATGGAGTCTCTGATCCATCACTTTAAATTATTCACAGAAGGCTACAGCACGCCGCCTGGACAGGTATATCAGGCCGTAGAGGCGCCAAAGGGCGAATTCGGTATCTATATTATTTCCGATGGCGCTAATAAGCCTTACCGCTTGAAAATTCGCGCCCCAGGTTTCCCTCACCTGGCTTCACTTGACGAGATGGCCCGCGGTCACATGCTGGCCGATGTGGTCGCGATCATCGGCACCCAGGACATCGTTTTTGGAGAGATAGATCGTTGAGTGGGGAAGGTGAATTCCAGTTATCCGATTCGGTAATCCTGAAAGTCGAATCCGAGGCGGATAAGTATCCAATTCGAAGGGCGGCGGTGAAATCAGCTTTACGCTATGCGCAGGCTGAACACGGCTGGATCAGTGAAGATATTGTGAGAGCTGTCGCCGGGATATTGGACCTTGAGCCCATCGAGGTGTCTGAAATCGCAACCTTTTACGACATGTTTTATACCTCGCCCGTTGGCCGGCATCCAATTCGGGTTTGCACCAATGTTTCCTGCCTATTGCGCGGATCTGCGGGCATCGTGAATCGCTTGCGTGAAGATTTGGCGGTTGATTTTGGTGAAACCAGTGCCGATGGACGTTTTACCCTGCTTGAGGCGGAATGCCTGGGGGCATGCGGTGGCGCGCCGATGATGGTAATCGATAATGATTATCACGAAGATCTCCAGCCAGATCAGTTGCACAGCATCCTGGAGCCGTACCAATGAGCAGCTCAGGTCAGGTGCGTGTTTGTCTTCCGCCATTGGAAGCCCAGGAGCCGTGGAGCCTCGCGTCCTATCGGGAACGTGGCGGTTACCAGGCCTGGGAAGGGGTATTGGATGGCCATACGCCACCTGAGGATCTGATTGAGGTGATCAAGGCGTCGGGCTTGCGTGGGCGCGGTGGCGCTGGATTTCCAACAGGCCTCAAGTTGAGTTTTATGCCGCGTGACTCCCAAGGCCAGAAATACATTGTCTGCAACTCTGATGAAAGCGAACCGGGGACATTCAAGGATCGGGACATTTTGCGACTCAACCCGCATCAACTGGTCGAGGGCATGGCAATCACGGGCTATGCGATAGGGGCGACGGTCGGATACAACTATATTCGGGGCGAATACTATGAGCCTTGGGCTCGTTTCGAGGCGGCACTGGTCGAAGCCCGTGGCGCGGGTCTGCTCGGGGTTAATGTCCGAGGTTCTGGGATTGATTTTCAACTGTACAGCCAGCTTGGCGCAGGCGCCTATATCTGCGGCGAAGAGACGGCTTTACTTGAATCTTTGGAAGGAAAAAAGGGGTTGCCCCGTTTTAAACCACCATTTCCGGCTCAGGTTGGGGCCTTTGGTCAGCCAACGACGATCAATAACACCGAGACTCTGGCGTCAATCCCGCCAATTCTGCGTAAAGGTGCGCAGTGGTTCTCCGACTTGGGTGTTGAAAACAGCGGTGGCAGTAAGATCTTCTCGGTTTCAGGACACGTCAATCGACCAGGCAACTATGAAGTGCCAATGGGAATACCGTTTGCCGACTTGCTTGAGCTGGCGGGAGGAGTTCTGGACGGGCGAAAGCTGAAGGCAGTCATCCCAGGCGGTTCGTCGGTGCCAGTGCTTCCAGCGGACCGTATCATGGCCTGCACCATGGACTATGATGGTCTGGCAAAGGCTGGATCTGCGCTGGGGGCCGGGTCGGTTATCGTAATGGACGACTCGACCTGCATGGTTCAGGTACTGGAGCGTATCTCTTATTTTTATTTCGTTGAATCCTGCGGCCAGTGCACGCCATGCCGGGAAGGTACCGGCTGGCTGTACCGAATGCTCAAACGACTCCGGTCTGGCCAAGGCAACCCTGGAGATCTGGATCGTCTGAAATCGGTTGCGGATCGGATCGAGGGGCGCACGATCTGCGCGCTGGGTGATGCAGCGGCCTGGCCGGTACAAAGTTTTCTCAAACACTTCCGACACGAGTTCGAGGCGATGATTCCGTCCCAGGTGGCGGCCTGATGGATGCAACAGTAGTGATTAATTTGAGTATTGATGGGCGCGATATTCAGGTCCGACCTGGCGTTATGATCATTCAGGCTGCCGATGCCGCTGGGATTTACATTCCACGATTTTGTTATCACGAGAAATTGTCTATCGCGGCCAACTGCCGCATGTGCCTGGTGGAAGTCGAAAAAGCGCCCAAGCCACTGGCGGCCTGTGCGACACCGGTTGCCGAAGGTATGGTGGTTAAGACTCGCTCTGCGTTAGCAACCCAAGCGCAGCAGGGCACTATGGAATTTCTACTGATCAATCATCCACTGGACTGCCCGGTTTGCGATCAAGGGGGTGAATGCCCACTTCAAGACCAGGCAATGGGATACGGTCAGGATTATTCCCGTTATTTGGAAACTAAGCGAGTCATGCCAGAGTTGGATTTGGGTCCACTTATCGCTACTTCGATGACTCGTTGCATCCATTGCACCCGCTGTGTTCGGTTTGGCCAAGAAGTAGCGGGCGCTATGGAGTTGGGCGCTACTGGCCGCGGCGAGAGCATGGTTATCGAAACGTATCTGGATGGTACCGTTGATAGCGAGGTGTCCGGGAATATGATTGACCTGTGCCCGGTAGGAGCTCTAACCTCAAAACCATACCGCTTCACTGCACGACCGTGGGAACTCCTGAGTCACGATGCGGTGAGCCCGCACGATTGTCTCGGATCGAATTTGACGATACAGACGGCGCAAGGCAGCGTGAAACGGGTAGTACCTCGCACTAACGAGTTCATCAATGAATGCTGGTTGTCTGATCGCGACCGATTTGCCTATGCCGGGGCCTATTGTGACGACCGACTCACCCAACCCTTGGTTCGAACCGGCCACGCTATGGAAGAGGTTTCCTGGGAGCAGGCCCTTAAGGAGGCAGTTGGGATTCTGAAAGAGGCAGAAACTGCACCAGGCCTGGGCGTCGGAGCACTGATTCACCCGATGAGCAGTGCCGAAGAGTTTTTTCTGCTACAAAAGCTCATTCGCGGCCTGGGCTCCTGTCATATTGATCACCGGTTATTTCAAAAAGATTTTTCGGACGATGCGTCAATGCCAACTTACCCTGGCATTGAGACGCCGCTCACAGAGTTTGATCAACTGGGTGGAGCGCTACTGGTCGGGTGTGATCTGCGCAAAGAGTTGCCCTTGGCGAGTTTAAGAATACGTCGTATGGCGCTGGCGGGGGGGCAGGTTGGCATGCTGGGGTGTTTTGCTGGTGATCCTAATTTCGCGGTCGCGGCGCGAGAATTGGTGAGCCCGCCGGACTTGCTCGGCGCTTTATGCGCTTTGGTTTTGGCGCTTGAGGGGGGTAAGGATACGTTGCCGCCACACCTGCAGTCACGGATCGATTCAAACGGCGACTCGGATCGTTTTTTACCCCTTGCCCGAATCCTGGATGGTGCAAGGGGTAATGGGCTGATTATTCTCGGCCAGAGCGCTGTAAACCACCCGGAGGCAGCTGGACTGCGGGCCGCGGCCAGTGTGCTGGCTGAAATCACCGGCTCTCAGGTAGGCTGGATTCACCCAAACAATAGTGCTGCTGCCTGGTGGGCTGGCGCAGTACCCCATCGCTTACCCGGGGGTGTAAAGTCGGCCGGCGAAGGGGCAAACGCTCAGTTGATGACCGAGTTGGATCTGGACACCGTGGTGCTTTTTGGTTTGGAGCCGGCCATAGATCATGCGGACCCGGTGAGTCTAAATAGACTCCTTGCACGGGCACGAAACGTAATCTCTTTCAGCGCATTCCGCTCAGCGGTGCCGGATCAGGCCAGGATCGCGTTACCCATCGCCCCGTATACCGAATCTTCAGCGACCTTTTTGAACTGCAATGGGAAGGTTCAGTTCTCCCGAGCAGCAATCCAATCACAGGGAAATTCGCGGCCGGGATGGAAGGTTTTGCGGGTACTTGGCAATTTTCTTGATTTGGAAGGCTTTGACTACGTTGATATATCTGACGTATCAATGGAACTCCCAGAACCCACTGAGGTCTGTGCCCGGACCCAGCCTCAAGCATGGCGCAGTCCAAGCCCTTGGCGCGCGGTTGCCGTGGCTGGAAGTCTGTTCCGCGTGGGAGATGTTCCAATCTATGGTGGTGACCCGGTTGTTCGCCGTGCGATGGCTTTAGGGCGTACCCAGGATGGTTGGCGCGCCAGTTATTGCCGCCTGCACCCTCAGGAAATGACGTCCCGTGGGTTGAGCGACGGTGGCAAAGCGCGGGTTTTCAACGAGGTCGATTCCGTGAGTATCGGTGTATTGTCGGATACCGGCATTCCGCCTGGCTCGATCTATCTCGCTGGGGCGCACCCCGAGGCATCGGGCCTCACCGTAGCCGATCGATTATCCGTTGAGGCTATAGGCTAAAAGCCATGGGCTGGCTCCATGCGTTTTGGGCGGAACTGCCGCTTATCGTGCAACTTGGCATGAAGATAATTGCCATCATTGGCCCTTTGATGGCCGCGGTCGCTTATTACACGTTGGCTGAGCGCAAAGTCATTGGCTATATGCATGTGCGTATCGGGCCCAACCGGGTGGGTCCGCGTGGGCTACTTCAGCCGATAGCAGATGCGGTCAAACTGATGTTCAAGGAGATGATCGTCCCGACTAATGCGGATCGTTATCTTTTTATTATTGCCCCGATATTAGCCCTTGCCCCTGCCCTTGGTGCCTGGGCGGTGGTCCCTTTTACCGATACCTTGGTGCTCGCCGACATCAATGCCAGTTTGTTGTACGTATTGGCGTTAACCTCCATGGGAGTCTATGGCGTAGTGGTGGCTGGGTGGGCGTCCAATTCAAAGTACGCGTTTCTTGGGGCTATGCGCTGCGCCGCACAAATCGTGGCTTACGAAATTGCCATGGGCTTCGCCTTGGTCGGTGTGTTGATGGCAGCCGGAAGCCTTAATCTCAGGGAGATCGTACTCGCGCAATCGGGCGGAATGCATCAGTGGTTCTTTATTCCTCTGTTTCCGCTGTTCCTGGTCTACCTCATTAGTGGTGTCGCAGAAACCAATCGTTCGCCGTTTGATGTCGCGGAGGGAGAATCAGAGATCGTAGCGGGTTTTCACGTCGAATACTCCGGAATGGGCTTCGCCGTCTTTTTTCTGGCCGAGTACGCCAATATGCTTCTCATTTCGGCGTTGACCGTACTCATGTTTCTTGGTGGTTGGCACGCGCCAGCACAAATCCCGCCATTCGTCTGGATTCCGGGACTGTTCTGGTTTTTTGGCAAGTTGGCGGTGGTAGCCTTTTTGTTTCTTTGGTTTCGTGCCACGTTCCCGCGCTACCGTTATGACCAGATTATGCGACTGGGCTGGAAAGTCTTCATTCCCGTCACACTGGTTTGGATTACCGTGATTGGGGTTGCAAAATTCTTCACCCCGTTCGGTCACTGGTTCGGCTGACGCTCCCGTATGTTCAGACGCTTTTTTAACACTTGGTTTCTACCCGAACTTGTCAAAGGCTTAGGGGTAACTGGCCGGTATTTCTTTCGCAAGAAATTTACTATCCAGTACCCCGATGAAAAGACTCCGAAATCTCCCCGGTTTCGTGGTCTGCATGCGCTACGCCGTTACCCCAACGGTGAAGAACGCTGTATCGCCTGCAAGCTTTGCGAGGCCGTGTGTCCGGCACTTGCGATCACTATTGAGTCGGAAGAGCGAGATGACGGGACCCGCCGGACTACCCGATACGATATCGACTTGTTCAAATGCATTTACTGCGGGTATTGTGAGGAAGCATGTCCGGTTGACGCGATAGTACTTACCGATCTCCACGAATATCACTTCGAGACCGGCGCATCTGGCACTATCAGTAAGTTGGATTTGTTGCGCCTAGGTGACACCTATGAGGGCGCAATTGCACGGGCGCGTAAAGCGGACGCTGCCTACCGTTAAAGCAATGACTTTCCTGCAACTCATCTTTTACGTTTTTGCCTCAGTCCTGGTCATCGCCAGTCTTATGGTCATTACTGTGCGAAATCCAGTGCGCGCCGCGCTTTTTCTGGTATTGGCATTCTTCAGCGCTGCCTGCTTGTGGTTAACACTCGAAGCGGAGTTTTTGGCGATTGCTCTGGTATTGGTTTATGTCGGGGCGGTCATGGTGCTCTTTCTCTTCGTGATCATGATGCTTGATATCAACATTGCCCAAATGCGCGCTGGTTTTGCCCGCTATCTGCCTTTGGGGCTTATCGTTGCTGTCGTTATGGCCGGGGAGTTAACGTTGGTAATGCTTTCCGGTGAGTTTGGCTTGGAGCAAGTACCAAGGCCGGCCGGGCATGCGGCAGACTACAACAACACCCGAGCGCTGGGAGAAGTCATCTATACCGACTATGTCTTTGTGTTCGAGTTAGCCGCGTTGATTCTTCTCGTCGCAATCATCGCCGCAATTTCCCTCACGCTGCGGCGCCGCCCACAGACTCGTAAGCAGTCTCCGGAAAAACAGGTTCGGGTTCGTAAGCAGGATCGCCTTCGTGTCGTCCGAATGCCGACCAGCCAGAAAGGCAAGCCATGATTCCGCTTTCCTATTATTTAGTGGTCGGGGCGTTATTGTTCGCGATCAGCGTAGTAGGAATATTTATCAATCGCAGGAACCTGGTCATCATTTTGATGGCGATTGAACTTCTATTGCTGGCTGCCAATATGAATTTTGTAGCTTTCTCGCATTATCTGGGAGACCTGTCTGGCCAGGTATTTGTTTTTTTCATCCTGACTGTTGCAGCGGCAGAGGCAGCGGTTGGTCTGGCGATCTTGATTGTGTTGTTTCGCACACGGCGCTCGATCAATGTGCAGGATCTCAATCGCCTGCAGGGCTAAGCTGCCGCCATGACAAAAGAACTCTTGTATCTTGCTATTCCGCTTTCTAGCCTGTTGGCGGCTCTGATTGCAGGGTTCTTTGGCGCCAAAATCGGTCGATCTGCCACCCACCGTGTCGCGATAGCAGGCGTCGGTTTGTCCTTTGTGTTGTCACTCGTGGTGGCGATCGATGTTTTTTCAGGGAACGTTTATAACGGCACCATCTATACCTGGGCGACCAGCGGTCCGATTCGTTTTGAGATTGGATTTCTGCTGGATCAGTTGTCGGTAGTGATGATGGTTGTAGTGACATTTGTGTCCCTTATGGTCCATATCTACACCATCGGTTACATGGCCGATGATCCAGGATATACCCGATTCTTCAGTTATATCGCCCTGTTTACATTTGCCATGCTCATCCTGGTGATGTCTAACAATTTCCTTCAGTTGTTCTTCGGCTGGGAGGGGGTAGGGCTCGTTTCTTATCTGCTGATTGGGTTCTGGTATGAGAAAGAGTCTGCTGTTCGGGCGAATCTCAAGGCATTTCTGGTCAATAGGGTCGGAGACTTTGGGTTTGTTCTTGGAATCGGCGCGGTTCTCGCACTTTTTGGCAGCCTGGACTACGCGACAGTCTTCTCGGCGGCGCCGGGAAAAGTCAATGACTCGATTATTGGCCCTCTCGGATATGAATGGCGCTGGATGACCTTGATCTGCCTTTTATTATTTGTTGGGGCGATGGGTAAATCCGCTCAGGTACCGCTTCATGTCTGGTTACCGGACTCAATGGAGGGGCCGACTCCGATATCGGCCCTGATTCATGCAGCGACCATGGTTACCGCAGGTATTTTTCTGGTCGCACGGATGTCACCACTTTTTGAGCTCTCTGTTACTGCTTTGTCGGTGGTTCTGGTGATTGGCGCGCTGACAGCGTTACTGATGGCGTTGGTCGCGTTGGTTCAGAACGACATCAAGCGGGTTGTAGCGTACTCCACCCTTTCCCAGTTGGGCTATATGACCGTGGCCTTAGGGGCATCCGCATACTCAGTAGCAATCTTCCATCTGGCAACGCATGCGTTCTTCAAGGCCTTGCTTTTCCTTGCGGCGGGCTCAGTGATTATCGCCATGCACCATGAGCAGGATATGCGAAAAATGGGCGGGTTGCGTAAAGCCCTGCCAATCACTTATCTGACCTGTGTGGTTGGAAGCCTCGCGCTGGCAGGTGTACCTCCGTTTTCCGGCTTCTTCTCAAAGGACGCGATTATCGAGGCCGTACATCACGCCTCGATCCCGGGCGCTGGCTTCGCCTACCTCGCGGTGCTTTTGGGCGTGATCATTACGGCGTTTTATTCTTTCAGGCTGGTTTTTTTGACGTTTCACGGTAAGCCACGCATGGATCAAGAAGTCAGATCGCACCTGCATGAACCGCCGTGGGTTGTGACAGTGCCTTTGGTGCTATTAGCGATACCATCGGTCATCGCCGGTGGGGTCCTTGTGGCGCCCGCGCTCAATGGCGAACTTTTTGGCGCAGCGATTGCCTCGGTAGGTCACGAGCGAGGTGACATGCCGACGGGTGCTCTTGCCATGTTAGCTCATGCACCATTCGCACTACCGTTTTGGCTTGCCTTGGCCGGAATCGGGGGGGCTTGGGTATTTTATATCGCGCGGCCACAGTGGCCCGGGCAGTTCGCCAAGCGGTTTAAGACCCTCTACTGGATTCTGGATCGCAAGTACGGATTTGACTTGCTGTATCAACGGGTTTTTGCTGACGGAAGTGTTGCGGTGGGGCGTGCTTTTTGGGAGTGGGGTGATCGGCGTTTGATTGATGGAGTCCTGGTGAACGGCACCGCGTCAATGGTGGGCCGGCTTTCGACCTGGTTACGTCAGATTCAAACTGGCCTGGTGTACCACTATGCTTTCGCCATGATCATCGGCCTGGTTTTGTTTATCTCATGGTTTCTCTTTCGTTAGGAAATTGGATTCTTGACCTGGTTCGACCAACATCTTCTTTCGCTTCTTATCTGGTTCCCGGTTTTAGGGGGAATCGTTGTGCTTGCAACCGGGGATGATCGCAATGCGGCCACGGCGCGCCGGATGGCATTAGGATTCTCGGTCGCGATCTTCGCTTTGAGCCTGCCGCTGTGGACTCGTTTTGATACGCGGACCGCTGCCATGCAGTTCGTTGAAAAAACGCCGTGGATTGAACGTTTCAACGTGCACTACTCTTTGGGGATCGATGGCATCGCCATGCCGCTGGTGCTGCTGACTACCTTCCTTACCGTAATTGTCATCATCTCTAGCTGGCGGGTAATTAGTCAACGGGTTGCACAGTACTTCGCTGCCTTTCTTATCATGGAAGGCTTGATGATTGGGGTGTTCTGCGCGCTGGACGCGGTCTTGTTCTACCTGTTCTGGGAGGCGATGTTGATCCCGATGTTTCTCATAATCGGGATCTGGGGTGGGCCGAATCGGGTGTATGCCGCGATCAAGTTCTTTCTCTATACCTTGCTGGGATCGCTGTTGATGCTGATCGCCTTGATATATCTGTACATGGTTGCCCAGGGGTCCTTTGATATTCTTGAGTTTCACCAACTCCCCTTGGGGGCCACAGCCCAGGCTCTGATATTTTTTGCTTTTTTTGCCGCGTTTGCGGTGAAAGTCCCCATGGTGCCGGTTCATACCTGGTTGCCCGATGCTCATGTCGAAGCGCCAACCGGGGGCTCAGTAATCCTTGCCGCGATTACCCTGAAAATGGGAGCTTATGGGTTCTTGCGACTATGCATTCCAATCACCCCGGATGCGGCGCACCAGTTTGCACCGTTGGTGATAGGACTATCCTTGGTTGCCGTTGTCTACATCGCTCTGGTGGCCTTGGTTCAACAGGACATGAAAAAATTAATTGCCTATTCTTCGATCTCACACATGGGATTTGTGACGCTGGGCTTTTTTGTTTTTGAGACGATGGCGATGGAGGGCGCTGTGGTGCAGATGATTTCACACGGCTTCGTCTCTGGGGCTTTGTTCCTTTGTGTTGGCGTACTTTATGACCGCCTGCACTCGCGAGACATCGAGACTTATGGCGGCGTGGCAAAGGCAATGCCGGTGTTTGCGTTCTTCCTGGTGTTTTTCGCTATGGCCAACGCGGGATTGCCAGGAACCTCAGGATTTGTTGGGGAGTTTTTGGTGATTCTTGGCACCTTTTCGGTCAATGGCTGGTATGCCGCTGCTGCGGCTCTGACCTTAGTGGTTGGGGCCGCTTACACTCTTTGGATGGTAAAACGCGTGGTTTTTGGAGCCCTGACCAATAGCGCTGTCGAGGGCATGAATGATGTTGACTCGCGAGAAATCCTGATTCTCGCCCTGGTGGCCATTGCGGTGATGGCATTGGGGCTGTGGCCGGCGCCGTTACTCGAAGTGATGCATGCCAGCGTTGATAATTTGCTGGCTCATGCGTCGGTGTCGAAGCTGTGATGACTCTTGCCAGCCTTAATCTTTGGGTAATTGCGCCAGAAATACTGTTGTCGGTTGTGGCGTGCCTGGTGCTATTGATAGATCTATTCATGCCGGCCGACAGACGCCCTGGCGTGGGCTACCCGTTGGCTCTGTTCGCCTTGCTTGGCGCCGGATTGGCGTCATTGATGGGATTGGATAGCGGCTCGATGACGGCCTTGAACGACCTCGTCATAAGCGATGGCGTCGGTGCTGTGCTTAAGGCGGGCACCGGAATTGGAGCTGCGGGGGTGCTGATTTACTCGCGAGAATATGCCCGTGCACGCGGGTTATGGCGAGCTGAATATCTGGTACTCATCCTGTTTGGGGTGGTTGGCATGATGACCATGATCGGCGCCAATCATCTGCTCACGCTTTATGTCGGGCTGGAATTGCTGGCGCTTTGTCTTTACTCGATGATTGGAATGCAAAGAGATTCGGTGCGCGCAGCCGAAGCCGCTATGAAATATTTTGTTCTCGGCGCTTTGGCCTCGGGTATTTTGTTGTATGGGATGTCACTTTTATACGGACTGACGGGTTCGCTCTCACTAGCCGAGTTGGCCTCATCATCTGCAGCCTTAGCCCCAACGAATCTCCCATTGCTGACTGCTGTTGTCTTGATTGTGGCAGGCCTTTTATTCAAGTTAGGGGTTGTACCGTTTCATATGTGGGTGCCAGACGTATACGATGGCTCGGCGACAAGTACCACCTTGTTTCTGTCGTCAGTTCCAAAACTAGCCGCCTTTGCAATCATGCTTCGGTTGTTGGCCTATGGCCTTGGTGATTGGGTATCGGCTTGGCAGGATATGTTGGCGATCGCTGCAGTGTTGTCAATCTCGGTGGGCAATATAGTCGCCATTGCCCAGACCAGTATCAAGCGGATGCTTGGGTATTCGACGATTTCACATATGGGATTTTTGCTGCTGGGATTCCTGGGTGGTACGGCGCACGGGTATTCGGCATCACTGAGTTATGTTTTGATCTACACCGTGATTACCCTGGGCGCTTTTGGAATTATCCTGCTCTTATCCAAACCTCAATTTGAATCCGACGCACTGAATGATCTGAAGGGGTTGAATCACAGCCGACCGGGCCTGGCCTTTTTAATGCTGATCGTGATGTTCTCCCTCGCCGGAGTACCCCCAACGGCCGGGTTTTTTGCCAAGCTTCTGGTTTTACAGGCCGCATTCGAGAACGGTTTTCTCTGGACCGTTATCGTCGCCGTCGTAATGGCAGTTGTGGGCGCTTTTTATTACCTTCGGGTGGTGAAGTTAATGTATTTTGACTTGCCCGACAAAGACGATCAGGTTTTATCTGCACCCGAGCTCGATCGGGGTTCCACTGCTGCCCGCTGGGTGCTGACAGCAAACGTACTTTCTTTAGTGTTAGTCGTGCCGTGGATTGGCAATTTGGTGGACTGGCTCACTCGGGCACTTGGAGATTTTGGTCGACTTTAAGGCCATCTGGGAAACAAACTCTGGAATGGGCCCAGGCCTCGCTGAGGTTCGTTGGGCACCAAAATCGGTCGTTAGAAACCTTCGTTTTATGATAAAATTCGGGCTTCCTCCGCGGTAGAGTACGCTGCCATTTTGGTTCTCGTTCGGCGGCGAAGCGAACCCTTCAATCATCCGTTTTTTTGCCCCGCATAGAGCGGGCCACAAGCCCTTTATGGAAAAAATAGCTAAAGAAACCGTACCCGCGAATCTCGAGCAGGAGATGCGTCGGTCCTATCTGGACTACGCAATGAGCGTTATCGTAGGGCGAGCGTTGCCGGATGTACGCGATGGGCTCAAGCCTGTTCATCGTCGAGTGTTGTATGCGATGTCGGTGCTGGGTAACGAATGGAACAAGCCCTATAAGAAGTCTGCAAGGGTGGTCGGCGATGTCATCGGTAAGTACCACCCGCACGGTGATACCGCAGTTTACGATGCGATTGTACGATTAGCACAATCTTTCTCGCTGCGTTATCCGCTCGTGGATGGACAGGGAAATTTTGGTTCGGTGGACGGCGATGCCCCGGCCGCCATGCGCTACACCGAAATTCGCCTCGCCCGAATTGCTCACGAGTTACTTGACGATCTTGATAGGGAAACGGTCGATTTTGTTCCAAACTATGATGAAACCGAACATCAGCCCGCGGTACTGCCCGCGCGGTTTCCAAACCTTCTCGTTAACGGCTCGACTGGAATTGCCGTTGGTATGGCAACCAACATCCCACCACATAACCTGTCTGAAACCATTAGCGCGTGTCTTGCCCTAATTGACCACTCAGAGGTTAGCTTGGATGAATTGATACAGTTGCTGCCGGGACCGGATTTTCCAACCTCCGGCATCATTAACGGTAGTCGTGGAATTCGAGAGGCCTATGAAACTGGCCGAGGGCGGATCCACGTTCGGGCCCGGGTCGATATTGAGACCATCGAACGTAATGATCGGACGGCGCTTGTAGCTGTCGAACTGCCTTATCAAGTAAACAAGGCCAGACTGCTCGAGAAGATCGCTCAACTGGTTCGCGATAAACGCTTGGAGGGGATTTCTGGATTACGAGACGAGTCCGATAAATCTGGCATGCGTATGGTGATTGAACTGAAAAAGGGAGAGAACCCCGAGGTAGTTCTGAATAACCTATATCAGCACACCCAGATGCAGACAGTGTTTGGCATTAACCTGGTGGCATTGCGAAATAATCAGCCTCGGTTATTTAACCTGCGGGAGTTGCTTGACGACTTCGTTCTTCACCGGCGCGAAGTGGTTACCCGCAGGACTTTGTTTGATCTGAGAAAAGCCAGGGCCCGAGCCCATCTCCTGGAAGGGCTCGCGGTTGCGCTGGCGAACCTTGATCCAGTGATAGAGCTAATCAAGAAAGCCGCCAATCCGGGCGATGCCAGATCTCAGTTATTGGCCCAGGTTTGGAATCCCGGAGTTGTCTCCGAAATGCTTGTCGCCTCCCAGGTTGAAGAGAGCGCCCCCGACGATATCGCATCGGGGTACGGAATGGTCGAAGATGGGTATCGGCTATCCGAAGTTCAGGCTCAGGCGATTCTCGACCTTCGCCTGCACCGTTTGACTGGCTTGGAGCAGGAGAAAATTCGCACCGAATATTCGGAAGTTCTCCAACGAATTCGACGTTTGCTCGAGATTCTGGAAGATCCCGATCGATTGATGCAGGTGGTGAGGAAGGAGTTGGTCGACATCCGCGATCGATATGGTGACGCACGGCGTACTGAGATCATTGAGCGGCACGAAGACCTCAATAACGAAGACCTGATCACCCCGGAGGACATGGTCGTTACTTTATCCCACGAGGGGTATGCTAAGTCGCAACCGGTTGCCGACTATCAGGCACAACGCCGTGGTGGAAAAGGGCGGGTTGCAACACGAACCAAGGAGGCCGATTTTGTAAAGACCATGTTCGTGGCCAACACCCACGACACCGTTATGTGTTTTTCCGATCGTGGCAAAGTGTATTGGCTAAAGGTTTACCAGTTGCCACAGGCTGGACGTCAAGCCCGTGGGCGACCGCTAGTGAACCTGCTTCCCTTGCAGGATGGGGAGCGTGTCACGGCTGTGCTGCCCTTGAACCATAAAGACCAAGGGCAATTTGTTTTCATGGTCACCCGCCAGGGCATTTCGAAAAAATGCCTTCTTAAGAATTTTTCCAGGCCACGCCCTGCCGGCCTGATTGCGGTCGATCTTGCCGACAACGATGAGTTGGTGGAGGTAGGGCTGACGGATGGTGAGTCTGACATTTTACTTTTCACCTCCGCGGGTAAGGCGATTCGGTTTCCCGAGGGCCATGTCAGGCCTATGGGGCGAACTGCTCGGGGGGTACGGGGTATCAAACTGAAATCCAACCAGGCAGTCATTTCAATGCTTATTATTAATAGTGGAACTGATGAAGCGAAAGTATTGATCGCGACTGAAAACGGCTACGGCAAGCGCACCGAGTTATCGGACTTCCCGCGTAAGAACCGGGGAGGTCAAGGCGTCATCGCTATTAAAGTGGGTGAGCGGAACGGACCTGTGGTTGGAGCCCAGATGGTATTGGATGATGATGACCTCATCCTGATTACAGGTGGCGGGCGACTCGTTCGAACGCGGGCAAGGGAGATTACTGTGGTCGGGCGAAACACCCAGGGGGTCAGATTGATGCGGTTGGGTGAGGAAGAACAGCTGACTAGCCTTGGCAAGGTGGTTGAGGAGGCTGTTGATGAGTTAGGACCGGACGAGGCCTGAGGCTTTCGGTTTCAAAGTGGGAGAAGAACGTTGGATTGTCGATAGGCCCGGCGACAACCCATGATATTATTCGGCGATTCAGGGCTGCGCCTCACCACTTGTTGGTAAATGCGGATTAGTTGCTTTTTGCCGTGACGACAGTGGAGCCGCAGGCGACTCAAAGCACGCTAGGTGCGCGAGGCATCCATTAACATCGCTCGCCAGGCTAGATCTTGTTAAACATGTCTCCCAACTCAACCCTTGAAACCCTCCGTGCGCGCATCGATAAGATTGATAATGAACTATTGCGATTGATTAACGAGCGGGTCAGCCTTGCGGCCAAAGTGGGCACTGACAAAGCGATCCGGGAGGAGTCAGTTTACCGTCCGGAACGTGAGGCCCAGATTATTGACCGGCTGGTTCAAGAAAACCCAGGCCCGCTTTCGGCCCAGGCTACCAGCTTCATTTTTCGGGAAATAATCTCACTCGCCCGTTCCGCCGAAGCTCAGATTACCATCGCAGCTCTTGGGCCAAGTGGTACGTTCAGTGAGCAGGCGGCTTACAGACTATTTGGTCACCAGATTTCACTGGTAGAGGCAATCAGCATAGAGGACGTGTTCCGTCTGACCGAGGCGGGAGAGGCGCTGTACGGGGTGGTACCCGTGGAGAATTCAACGGAGGGCGGCGTCAATTCGACTCTCGATTTATTGCTGGATACTAGCTTAGTGGTCAGCAATGAGGTAGAGCTTAAGATCGCACACTGCTTGATGGCGCAGCCGGGTGCAAGCCCCCCCGCCCAGATCGCAGCTCATCAGCAGGCACTCGCCCAGTGTCGTCAGTGGTTAGCGGCCCACTTCCCCGGGGTGCCTCTGGTTGCCAAGGCCAGTAATGCAGATGCGGCACGTTCCGCAGGGGCTGACAAAACTACCTATGCAGTCGCCTCGGCGACAACCGCACCACTTTACGACCTTGAGATAAAAGTGCGTAATATTGAGGATAATCCCGGGAATACGACCCGTTTTCTGGTTCTATCTACCGAACCGGTTGGTAGGAGTGGGCGGGATAAAACCAGTCTGGTCATGTCAAACACTAACCGGCCCGGCGCCTTGTATCAACAACTTGCCCCACTTGCTGACGCCGGTATAAGCATGACCAGAATTGAATCGCGACCGATGCGTGCGGGATTATGGAAGTATGTTTTCTTTGTTGATATTGAGGGCCACATAGAGGATTCGAAGGTAGAAGTCGCCGTCGAGGCGATGAAGAAGGAGTCCGCCTTTTTTAAGGTGCTTGGGTCTTATCCACGCGGCTTGTGAGCAAGAAAACCTTGGATGTGGAGTCGATTACCGCGACAGGGGTGCGCCATTTGCAGCCTTATCAGCCCGGTAAGTCGGTTGAGGAGCTTGAGCGTGAGCTGGGGCTCAGTTCGATTATTAAATTGGCGTCCAACGAGAACCCTTGGGGCGCTTCAGCAACTGCCGCGGCTGCGGTGACCAGGGTTGTCAGTGGGCTCGAGCGCTACCCAGATGGGTCCGGGCATCGTCTGAAAAACGCCCTAAGTGGCCACTTGGGGGTTTCCGCAAGGCAGATCACGCTCGGCAACGGGTCTAACGACGTCCTTGAGCTTTTGGTGCGCTGCTTTGTTGAGCCAGGCGACGGCGTGGTGGTTTCTGACCACGCCTTCGCGGTTTACACGCTTGCAGCACAGAGCGTTAATGCGGCTATTTCAACTGTGCCCGCGTGCAACTATGGCCATGACCTTGAGGCTATGGGGCAGGCCGTTGATGAGACCACTAAACTCATTTTTATAGCAAATCCCAACAACCCGACTGGTACTTATGTCGGATACGAGGAATTGCTTAGGTTTCTGACGCGACTCCCTGAGAAAGGGATCACGGTTTTGGATGAAGCCTATTTCGAGTATGTTGACGACCGCAACTACCCCAATGGCGTTGAGTTACTGGAGCGTTTTCCGGGCCTTGTTGTTACTCGCACATTTTCAAAGGTTTATGGATTAGCCGGGGCCCGGGTCGGATACGCGATCGCCTCGGAGGCTATTACTGAAACTCTGAACCGGATCCGACAGCCATTTAATGTTAACTCGCTTGCGCTTGCGGCGGCTGAAGCAGCCTTATCGGACGAGCAATTTGTTCGAGTGAGCCGCGAGGAGAACATCAAAGGCAAGGGCCAACTCTGTCGCGGCTTTGAGACCCTGGGGCTAAGTTGGATTCCTTCCAGTGGAAACTTCATTTGCGTCAAGGTTGGGTCAAAAGCCAACCAGATTTATATGTCGATGTTAGGTCAGGGAGTGATCGTGAGACCTGTCGCTAACTACGGATTACCCGAGCATCTGCGGGTTACCATTGGCCTGCCACAAGAAAACCAGCGCTTGCTTGAAACACTTGCAATGGCATTGCGCCAGGCGGGGAAGGCCTGAGCCAATGAAAAGGCCCTGCCAGTCGCTGGGAACGGTCTCAATTATCGGCGTGGGCCTGATCGGAGGCTCGCTGGCCCGTGCGCTCAAAGACTCCGGTAGGGTTGATACCATAATTGGCTGTGGTCGAAGTGCCGCAAATTTAGATCATGCTTTGGATCTTGGCTTACTGGATCATTGGACCCACGACCCCGAGGAAGCCGCCTCCGCTGGTGATATCGTGATGCTGGCTGCACCAATCAGCGCTGTGATTGGCTTGATGCCTCTTATGAAGCGGGCGTTGCGGCCATCGGCCGTACTGACCGATGCCAGTAGTGTCAAAAGGAGTGTCACCCGAGCGGCGAGATCCTCCTTGGAGAGCAAGATTTCACGCTTTGTGCCCGGCCATCCGGTGGCCGGGAGTGAAAAAAGCGGCGCCAGCGCTGCCAAAGTGGACCTGTTCCAGAATCATTGGGTCATTCTGTCTCCCCTGGCTGAGACTGATGAAGATGCAGTTGATTTGGTGACTGACATGTGGGCTGCCGCCGGAGCGCGAACTCGGCTCATGGAGGAGGCTTTGCATGATCAGGTCCTGGGTATGATTAGCCATTTGCCGCATGTCGTTGCCTATGCCCTGATGTCCCTGTTGGACACGCAGGCAGCCCGCGATGACTGCATGACGCTAGCAGCCGGGGGGTTTTATGATATCAGTCGGATTGCCGCTAGTGATCCTGTGATGTGGCGCGATATTCTGTTACACAATGGCCCGGTCGTGCGCGAGTTAATTGCCAAATACCGGGACACGCTTGGTGAACTGGACCGCCTCATCGAATCGGCTGACGGCCCTCGACTGGAGTCCTGGTTTGCGAATGCCCGAGAACTTAGAAGCGCGATACAGGAGTTGCGAGCGCCCGGAAAACGGGACTCCGAATGAGTTCGATAATCGCGAGTGAAAGTAGCCAACTGAAAGGTTTGATCCGGGTTCCGGGTGATAAGTCAATCAGCCATCGCGCGGTGATGTTAGGGGCCATTGCTGTTGGCGACTCTAAAATACAGCACCTACTTGAAGGGGAGGATGTGCTCGCTACGGTTGCTGCTTTTCGGGCAATGGGGGTTGATATTTCCGGACCGTGCGACGGATCTCTGGAGATTAAAGGCGTAGGACTTAACGGTTTAACAGAGCCCACCAGTCCACTTGATATGGGTAACTCAGGCACAGCCATGCGACTACTTGCTGGGTTGCTTGCCGGTCAGGCCTTCCCGGTGACCCTTACTGGAGATGTTTCTTTGCGTCAAAGGCCTATGGAGCGGATTATTACCCCCCTTAGCCGTATGGGCGCCGACTTAGGCGCAGCCGATGGGAAGCCACCGTTGGCGATCAATCCGGTTTCTCGCCTAAAAGGGATCAGCTATCAACTGCCGGTGGCAAGCGCCCAAGTGAAGTCGAGTATTTTGCTAGCCGGCCTGTACGCTAAGGGGAGCACTCAAGTTCGTGAACCGACGCCCACCCGGGATCACACCGAGCGAATGATCGCCGGGTTTACTGGACGGAGTTGGCAACAAGGCAATCCCATTTGTGTTGAGAGTGGCCTCATCTTACGCGGGCAAAAAATTACCGTGCCTGGCGATATTTCTTCGGCTGCGTTTTTTCTCGTGGCTGCCAGTCTGTGCCCGGGTAGTGACGTTACCCTTTGCGGAATTGGTATCAATCCGACTCGTGCGGCGGTGTTGGAAATCTTGAATTTAATGGGTGCGAACATCGAAATTTGTGGGCAACGTCAGGAGTCGGGCGAGCCACTATGCGATCTCAGGGTCCGAGCTCAACGGCTCAAAGGGATCGACGTGCCTGAGGGCCTGGTGGCCAACGCTATCGATGAGTTTCCAGTGCTTGCAGTAGCCGCGGCCGGCGCTGACGGCATCACCCGAATTCGGGGGGCTACTGAATTGCGCTTCAAGGAGTCCGATCGGATCAACGCCGTGGTTCAAGGGTTGGGCAATCTTGGGGTCAACGCCATTGAGTACGAAGATGGGATGGACATCATCGGAGGGCGATTTCGGCCTGGAACGATTGATAGTCGAGGCGATCACCGTATCGCGATGGCGTTCGCGGTTGCGGGATGTTGTAGCAGTGGGTCGGTAGTGGTTCATGATTGCCAGAATATTGCAACTTCCTTTCCAGGTTTTGTTGAAACTGGCTGTGCCCTGGGGATGGATCTGGTCGAGAAACTGTGATTCAAGATTCCGGCTTAAAGGTTCCAGTGGTGGCGATCGATGGTCCGAGCGGAACCGGGAAAGGCACTGTGGCGGCCCGGGTTGCAGGCCGACTTGGCTGGCACGTTCTCGATAGTGGAGCCTTGTACCGCGCGTTTGCCTATGCTGCTCGAATCAAAGGGATAAACCCCGATGACTTTCAAGAGCTCGCTGATATTGATGGGAATTCGCAAATCACATTTCAGAGCACTGCTGGTGAAGTTCGAATAATACTGGCTGGGGAGGATGTGACCGATGCGGTGCGCAGCGAAGAGGGAGGGCGCGCGGCGTCGGTCTACGCGGCTATCCCTGCTGTCAGATCGATATTGCTGGCGAGACAAAGAGCCGCCCGAAAACTGCCTGGCCTCGTCGCGGATGGGAGGGACATGGGCACGGTGGTGTTTTCGGACGCTGATGCTAAGATATTTCTCGACGCTTCGCCGAAAGTCAGGGCAGAAAGGCGCTATAAACAGTTGAAGGAAAAGGGTTTCGATGTTAATCTCGCGCGCCTTGAGAAAGAGATCGCTGAGCGGGATCGCAAGGATGCCACCCGCGCAGAGTCTCCATTGATACCGGCCGAAGACGCTTTTAGAGTAGATACATCCCACAAAAGTATCGACGAGGTTGTGGAACAGGTAATGGTTTTCGTCCACTCTTGCCTGCGCAAATCGACCAGTTAAGAGCATTACCCCTGGCATCATGACTCAGAACTAAAAGGGGCCAGTAGTAGACTGGCTAAAATTCACCTCAAACAAGCTGTCAGCGAGAAGTCATCGCGGCACCCTATTTAAAAATGTCTGAAAATTTCGCGGAACTCCTAGAAGAAAGCCTCAAAAACTCGGTCATGCAGATCGGTGCAGTCATCTCTGCAGAGGTTGTTGATATCAACGCCGACTATGTAGTTGTAAATGCCGGCCTAAAATCAGAGGCCGAAATACCCGCCACTCAATTCCGTGATGCGGATGGCACCGTTTCAGTCACGATTGGGGATTATGTCGAGGTCGCGATAGAGGCTCTGGAAGATGGGTTCGGAAACACGCGACTATCGCGCGAAAGGGCGCGCCGGGAAAAATCCTGGGAATCTTTAAGGAACTCTTTTGAGAACCAAGTGGTTGTTAAGGGCTTCCTCACCGGAAAAGTAAAAGGAGGCTTTACGGTATCGCTAGACGAAGTACGTGCGTTTCTCCCCGGCTCTTTGACTGATGTACGCCCAGTTACTGATTCCACCTATCTGGAGAACCGTGAACTTGAATTCAAGGTGATCAAACTTGACCAGGCCAGGAACAACGTTGTGGTCTCAAGGCGTGCGGTCGTTGAGCAAGAAATGCAAGAAGAGCGCAACGCCCTTTTGGAAACTTTGGAAGAGGGTCAGGTGGTGACCGGGGTAGTCAAAAACCTGACCGACTACGGGGCATTCGTCAATCTGGGCGGGCTCGATGGATTGCTACATATTACCGACATCGCCTGGAAGCGCGTCAAGCACCCCTCGGAGATGCTGAGCGTGGGCGATGAACTCAAGGTCCGAGTGCTCAAGTTTGATCGTGAACGTAGCCGGGTCTCGCTGGGGATGAAACAGCTTGGCGAGGACCCTTGGGCCGATATCGCAAGGCGGTATCCAGAAAAGACCCGGATTTTTGGAAAGGTTACCAATATCACCGATTACGGGGCCTTTGTTGAGCTTGAGGAAGGAGTTGAAGGGCTGGTCCATGTCTCAGAAATGGACTGGACCAACAAGAACGTACATCCGAATAAGGTTTGCCATCTGGGTGACGAGGTGGAGGTGATGGTACTTGAGGTCGATTCTGAGCGGCGTCGAATTTCGCTAGGGATGAAACAATGCACCGGCAATCCCTGGGAGGAGTTTTCGGTAACGCATCAACGCAACGATCGGATCACCGGTGAAATCAAATCAATCACCGATTTTGGTGTATTTATCGGCCTGGATGGGGGAATCGATGGCCTGATTCATTTGAGCGATCTATCCTGGGATCGGGAAGGCGAAGAGGCAGTGCGCGATTTCAAAAAGGGCGATCAGATTACTGCCGTCGTGCTCTCGGTGGACTCCGAGCGTGAACGCATCTCATTAGGAGTTAAGCAGGCAGAAGAGGATCCTTTTAATGCCTTTGTTGGAGCCCATCCAAAAGGCGCGTCTGTTAATGGTACGATTAGAAGTGTCGATGCGAAAGGCGCCATCGTGGATCTGGGGGACGGTATCGAGGGGTACCTCCGGGCCACCGAGCTGTCACGGGACTATGTCGAAGACGCTCGATCTGTATTGAATACAGAGGCTGAGATCGAAGCTAAAGTTACCAGCATTGATCGCAAGACTCGTCGTATCACCTTGTCGGTAAAGGCGCTGGACGCAGAAATCGAGGATCAGGCGATTCAGGAGTACAGTGGGCAGGGGTCTGCGCGGACATCCCTTGGTGACAAACTTAAGGAAGAGTTTGAAAAACAGGACGCGTGAACCGATGCGCTCCGACTCACGGACTGACCAGGCAATGATATGAAGACGATGACCAAGTCGGATTTGATTGAGCGTTTAGCCCGCGAGCAGTCTCACTTGCCGTCACGTGATGTCGAATTCTCCGTCAATGCTGTACTTGAGCATATGCGCCGCTCTCTGGTCGCAGGCGATCGCATTGAGATCAGAGGCTTTGGCAGCATTGGCCTGAGATTTCGAATGCCCAGGACAGGGCGTAACCCGAAAACCGGGGAAGCGGTGAACGTACCAGGTAAGTTTGTAGCGCACTTCAAGCCTGGCCGCTTGCTTCGTGAGCGCGTCAATCGAAGCCCTGTCACTACCCAAGTCCAATTTGACGAGCTCGACTGAGTTTACTGGCTGGGTAGACTCGCATCCGCCCAGCGTATATCCGGCATCTGGCCCGGGTGGTCCGACTTGGCTAGCCCGGACGACTCTAATCTGGGAAGACCGCCCCGAAGGTTAATCGACTATGCTGAAAAAAGTGACCTTGTTGGTCGCGCTGCTTGGGATCGGCATTTTCGGCGTGACATTCGCAGTAAAAAATCCAATCGAGGTGCCACTGCGCTATTATTTTGATTTGGCCTGGGAAGGGCCACTGGTAATCGCGTTGTTGGCCGCGCTGGTCATCGGCTTTGTGCTTGGGCTATTAACGGGGCTGTTTCGCGTATTGGCTTTGCGCCGAGAACTGCGGCGCCATCGGGCAGAGCAGATGCTTTCGCAAGACGTCGAAGTGCCGCCACCCGGGAGCCCCTAGTTGCGATGGACCCCATCTGGCTAGTGCTCTTGCTACCCGTTGCGGCCGGGTCAGGGTGGCTCGCGGCTCGCTATCGTAACGTCCCTCGGGGAAAAGTTGGCTCCGGATTGCCTGCCCCCGCTGCCTATTTCAAGAGCCTTAATTTCCTTCTCACAGAGCAGCACGACAAAGCCTTGGACGTGCTGGTGCAGGCTCTGGAGCAGCACGATGAGGATCTTGAGATCCAATTGGCTCTGGGTGGCTTATTCAGGCGGCGGGGTGAAATCGAACGGGCAACTCAGCTGCACCAGGGGCTGATTGCCCGCGCTGGTTTGAGCCCCGAACAGAGGGGCCAGGTGTTATTTGAGCTTGCCAACGATTATTACAAGGCGGGATTGTTGGATCGGTCTGAGAATCTCTTGTTAGAGGCCGCGGGAAGAAAAGAATTACTTGAGCCCTCACTACATCTTCTGGTTCAGATATACGAAAGCGAGAAAGAGTGGAAAAGTGCGATTGGGGTCGCAGGTCGCTTGGATAAACTCACCGGGGGAGATCTTCGAGTAGTGATTGCGCAATATCACTGCGAACTGGCGGAAAGGGAGGTGAGCGCCGGTAACTATCCATTCGCACAGACCGAGGTCGCTGACGCGCTGGCACTCGACCGGAGTTGTGCTCGTGCGAGAATTCTCGAAGGACGCTTGCAGGCTCTTTTTGGCAATCATCGTGACGCGGTCCGCTCCTGGAGCGGCCTTGGGGGTGAACACCCGGAAATGCTCTGTGAGGTGGTTCACTTAGTCAAAGCGAGTTCGAGCGCTCTGGGAAGTCTTTCGTTGTTTCGAGGTTTCCTTGACCAGGCAATCGCCGCTACAGGGGATGAGCGATTGAAACTGATACTGGTGGACCACCTGGCTGCAAGTGGTTCAGAGCGAGAAGCCGAAAAGGTGCTTCTAAAATTAGTCAATGAGACGGCATCACTTCCGGGGCTTCATCGTCTCTTGCAGTTTCGAGCGCTTGATACCGCTGATAGTCGGATTAGGGCGGATTACCAATTGCTGCGCCATGTAACCGGCAAGTTGCTTTCGGATCGTCCCGGATACGAGTGTCGTTTCTGCGGCTTCCAGGGCAGGTCCTTGCATTGGCAATGTCCGGGCTGCAGGAGTTGGAATACGACCTCGGCCCGCCCTTTCAAAGCAATCTTAAATTAGCAAGGACTTCTGTGAACTAATTCCATTGTTAAATACTTTGATGAAATCAATAATCCTAACAGCCGCAAGGATTGCGGCAGCGTTTAATCAACATCTAATTACAAGGAGAGTAAAAAATGGTTTTATCGACGATCAATACATTAGCCGCGTTGGTTCTGACGGGAGCAATGCTGGCTTCCCAAGTGCTGCGAGCAGAACCTGTCGACATCAATACAGCCGATGCGCAAAACCTGTCAGCAAATATCACAGGGGTCGGTCCAGTTTTAGCAGAGGCGATCGTGGCCTACCGGGCGGCAAATGGACCATTTTTGTCTGCCAAAGACCTGCTGGCGGTACATGGGATAGGCGAAAAGATTGTTCTAGGAAATCCAGACACTATACTGGTGGATGGAAAAACCTTCGAAAACTGATAAAATCCGGCTTCGGTTTTAAAGAAGGGTGCCCTGACGGCGCCCTTCTTTTTTGCTACCAATAAACCCGGTCCCGAGAGTCATTGCCTGTATGAACATTGCGATTATTGGAAGTGGTTATGTGGGCCTGGTTTCGGGCGCTTGTCTGGCCGACGTCGGCAATCAGGTGCTATGCATGGATGTCGACAAAGACAAGGTCGAGCAATTACAAAATGGTTCAATTCCAATTTATGAGCCTGGCCTTGAGGAATTGGTTCGAAGTAACACAACGGTTGGACGTTTACGCTTTACGACAAGTCTCGGAGACGCCGTCAAATTTGCTGACATCCTGTTTATCGCGGTAGGTACACCACCGGGGGAAAATGGCTCGGCTGATTTGGCACATGTGCTTGGGGCAGCAAAGGGCATTGGTGAGCTTCTTTCGGATCCGTTGGTGATAGTGAACAAGTCGACGGTACCTGTAGGTACGGCTGCACGAGTGGAGGAGACTATTCAGGCCGAGCTAGACAAACGTAATATTGTTGTCGATTTCTCGGTAGTCTCAAACCCGGAATTTCTAAAAGAAGGCGCAGCAATCGAGGATTTTTTAAAGCCCGACCGCATAGTCATCGGGACAGCCAATGAG
>JBBWVW010000020.1:0-2490 GCA_050256425.1 Arenicellales bacterium
GCTATGACAACATCACACGATCCAACAAAGGATGACTTCAAAGCCCAAGGCACAGGCTATCTTTTTGATCACCTGGGAATGAGCTTTTCTTTTGCCGATTCTGGGGAGGTCACTGCCCGGCTGGAACTTGAAAGGCATCACTTTGCCTGGAAGGGCCGCATCCATGCCGGCACCCTGTTTGCCCTGGCAGACTCATGCGCCGGGCACGGCTGTATTAAGTCTCTCCCCGAGGGAGCTAGCGGCTTTGCCACCATCGAGACCAAAACCAATTTCGTGGCCACAGCCGACAGCGGCGCAATTCGCGCTGTTGCACGGCCACTTCACCTTGGTAAAAAGACGCAGTTGTGGGATACAGAGGTTACCAGCGAGGAAAATCAACAGACACTGGCCTATTTTCGTTGCACCCAGATGATCATCTGGCCACGCTAGAACCCCATGACTATGTCCTCTAACCAATTGGCTCACCGCAAACCATTAATCGGGGAAATTGCTCAGCACTATATCGATAAAGGCGAGTTCGCCAGTATCGAATGGCGCATTCTGCATCAAGGCGAACTCCTTGATACCGGCGCCATAGGGTCTCAAACCGCCACATCACCCCTGCCTGAAGGGCCCATCTATCGCATCTACTCGATGACCAAGCCCGTGATTGCTGTGATGGCCGTCATACTGCTGGAACGCTGCAAACTGCATCTGTTTGATCCACTGGGTAAATTCCTGCCGGAGTTTCGGGACCTGCAGGTCCTAAAAGATGACGGCAGCACCGAGCCAGCCGCGCCGATCACGATTGAACAGCTTTTCACCCACCGTGCAGGCTTCAGCTATAACTTCATGCCCGATTGCCCGGTCGGCGCACAATACCAGGCCGACGGGCTGGTCAGTGACGCTGACTGTTCACTAGCAGTCTTCGCCAGTCGGGCCGCATGTTTTCCGCTTGCTTTCCAACCAGGCACAAGATGGCATTACAGCATCGCGACCGATATTCTGGCGCGGGTCCTGGAAGTTGTTACGGGCCTACCTCTAGGTGCCCTGCTGCAACGGGAGATCTTCGACCCCCTGGGCATGGATGAGACCCAGTTTTTTGTGCCCAAAAGCGAGCAGCACCGACTGCTGCCCATGTATGGTCGATCACTGGATGAAATTCTTGCCGCACCGCAATCTGATGCCTCACTGAAACTTCTCGACGTAGAACCATCCTACCCCAGTGACCCGCAAAGCGGCTTTGCTCGCGGCGGCCATGGGCTTTTTTCAACCGCACAGGACTACCTGCGCTTTGCCCGCTTTACCCTGGACGGATGCACCCCCATGGGGGTGCCGTTGATTTCACGGAAAATGGTCGAATTCATGTGGCGAAACCGCTTATCCAAAGAATTCTTGCCATATTGGCTTGGACCATTTGTAAACCCCGGTTATGGCTTTAACCTTTTGGGGCGGGTAATGCTTGACCCCGGTCAGGCGGTCTCTCTTTCCGGACCCGGCGAAGGGGGTTGGGGAGGTGCTGCCTCTACCTATTATTGGGCTGATCGAACAGAGGATTTTGCCGGCGTCATTATGACCCAGAATCTAGGCTCACTGTCGCCGATGCGAACCGACCTGATGGCAGCCGCCTACCAGGCGATCGATTAGCGCGTTCGATTGCCGCCTCGGGTGCTTTTGCGAGCGATCGAGATCACCCCGTCCAGCCCTACTGCCCCCAGGATAATCGCGCCGCCCAACAGCGTCGCCTGCGCCGGCAACTCAGCGACCACAAACCAGGCCCAAGTCGGCGCGAGCACAGGTTCGACCAGAGCCAACAACCCCACCTGGGCTGCTGGGACATAACGCGCACCTAAAACCATCAGGATAAAACCCGCCCCTACCTGGAAAATCCCGAGGTACAACGAGACACCCAGGTCATGACGGCTGATTGAGAATTCACCCACGAAAGGCAGTGTAACCAAAGTTGCAAACCCTGCGGCCAGACACAGTGCGACCAGCATGTCAGGTTGCCAGGAGCGGCGCACCAGGATAACTGAAATCGAATATGACAGTGGCAGCCAAAGCGCTATCAGGTTCCCAAGTTGGCGCCCTCCAGCCAGCCCGCCACCGACCATGATTCCAAGCCCGATCATCGCTGCAGCGATCGCCGCCCAGGTTTGTGACGCCACCCGCTCACGCAAAATGAACCAGCCCAGTACGGCCGAAAAAAACGGCGCCGAACTGAAAATAAATAGGGCATTAGCGACTGTCGTTTCCAGCAACGCAAACACGTAGGCTACAAATCCACTGCCCAGAACCACTGCGAGCAACCAGTCTTCTCCAGTCAGCCGCCGAAAACGCGCAATGATCTGACCGCGGTGGGTAAACGCCAAAACGACAAAAACCATCAGCATCATGCTGATGGAGCGGTAAAATAAAATCTGCCAGCCGTTGGCCTGCTCAATGATCCTAAGGCCAATGCCCGAGGTACTCAGAAAAAAGGCTGAACCCAAGATCATCAGAACACCGCGA
>JBBWVW010000021.1:0-5384 GCA_050256425.1 Arenicellales bacterium
AGGAAGTTTGCTCTGGAGCCCGGATCTTTACAATGATATCGCTGGTGTCCCAAAGCACCTCTCTCGATCCAGCAACCATCGCACCGCCAGCAAGATATTCGTCATCGGAAAAGCCAGCAGCTTCCCCCGCGCCGCTTTGGACCTGAACCGCGAAGCCAAGCTCAATGATTCTAGGGATTGTTACTGGGGCGATAGCGACACGCCTTTCACCCAGTGCGCTCTCAGTCGGTATACCGATGATCATAGGTCGTGGTGCTCAAGTCGGGGGGGTCGAACGCGCCGGAAGGTTGCGAATTTTGGCGCAAACGGCAGTCGTCGGCAACTTTTGAATTATCTGAAAGCGGGGCCGGTGTGGATAGAGCGCTGGCAAGAATGGGATAGATCGCTCAGAATTATTACCCACCGAGCTAATTCCGGTATCCTTCGGATTCACAAATTGTTTTTAATCGGTGATAACGGATGGCAGAAGTCGGCGAACTGAAGGCCCGCCTTAAGCAGATGTTGGTGCGGATTGGCGCACTTAGGGGGTATCTTTGACTACGAGGGGCGTAAAGAGCGCTTGGAAGAGGTATTGCTCCGTCTCGAAGACCCGGACATCTGGAATGATCCCCAGGAGGCCCAGAAACTCGGACAGGAACGTGCCAGCCTCGGGACCACAGTAACGCTGTTAGATAGTCTAGATCTAAGAACCCATGATGCCCGCGAGTTCTTTGAACTCGCTCTCGAGGAAGGAGATACTGAGTCAATTGAAGGGATTGAGGTAGATTCCTTACAGATCGAGGTACAACTCGAGAAACTTGAATTCCTCCGAATGTTCTCTGGAGAACTGGACTCGGCGAGTGCATTTCTGGACATTCAGGCGGGTTCCGGCGGGACCGAAGCCCAGGATTGGGCCGAGATGCTGTTGCGAATGTATCTGCGGTGGGCGGAAAACGAACACTTAGCCACCGAATTGGTCGAGCGGTCGGGTGGTGAAGTAGCGGGAATCAAGAGCGCCACAGTGCATATTCAGGGAGAGTACGCCTTTGGTAAATTGCGCACCGAGACTGGAGTCCACCGCTTGGTACGAAAATCTCCATTTGATTCCGGAAATCGTCGACATACGTCTTTTGCCTCCGTATTCGTTTATCCAGAGATAGACGATAGTATCGAGGTGGAGATTAATCCTGCTGACCTTCGTGTAGATACTTACCGTGCAAGCGGCGCGGGGGGCCAGCATGTCAACCGGACCGATTCGGCGGTGCGCATTACCCATCTTCCGACGGGAGTCGTCGTACAGTGTCAAAATGACCGCTCGCAGCACCGTAACCGCGCTGAAGCGATGAATATGCTTCGAGCCCGCTTGTACGACGCGCAACTTCGGGAAAAGCGACAGCAGCAACAGGAACTCGAGGATTCGAAGGCGGATATTGGGTGGGGTAGCCAGATACGCTCTTACGTGCTGGATCAGTCACGGATAAAAGATTTGCGTACCGGTGTTGAGACAGGTAACACGCAGGCGGTACTCGATGGCGGGCTTGGGATATTTATTGAGGCCAGTTTGAAAGCTGGCCTTTAAAGGATCGTATCACTCATGAGTAAAACTGACGAAAATGAACAAGTCACCCAGCGCAGGGCAAAACTTGATGCGCTACGGCAGGCCGGGGAGGCGTTCCCCAACGACTTCCGGCGTAGCCATGATTCAGGCACTATATGTGCAGCCTATGCAGATACAGATGGCGAGACACTCGAGGACGCCGCTGTAGAAGTAAGTATCGCCGGGCGCTTGATGACTCGGCGGGTTATGGGTAAGGCTAGTTTCGGGAACATCCGCGATGAGTCTGGCGATATCCAGATCTATGCCCAGCGCGACCGCTTGCCTGAGGGAGCCTATAACCAGGTTTTCAAAAAGCTGGATCTGGGCGATATCGTTGGGATTGAGGGGACCCTCTTTAGAACCCGTACCGGTGAACTAACAGTCAACGTAGACTCGTTGCGCCTGCTGGTTAAGGCGCTACGTCCATTGCCCGAGAAGTACCACGGCCTGACCGATGTTGAGACGCGTTACCGCCGCCGCTATGTGGATCTCCTAGTCAGTCGTGAATCCAAAGAGGTGTTTCGAAAGCGAGCGGCTACCGTCACCGCGCTTCGCGCCTTTCTCGATCGACGAGGATACCTCGAGATCGAATCACCCATTATGCAACCAATACCTGGAGGCGCTAACGCCCGGCCTTTCATAACGCATCACCACGCCCTCGATATGGATCTGTACCTTCGGGTTGCCCAGGAGCTTTACATTAAACGATGTCTGGTTGGCGGGTTCGAGCGGGTTTACGAGCTGAATCGAAATTTTCGAAACGAAGGCCTCAGTACCCAACATAATCCTGAATTCACTATGCTGGAATACAACGAAGCCTACGTTGACTTTAATGACTACATGGATCTCACAGAAGAAATGTTGCGTGAGGTTGCTATCGAAGTGGTCGGCGACTCATGTTTAGTCTACCAGGGAAGTACCATTGACTTCGGCGCCCCTTTTGCAAGGCTATCAATGTCAGCGGCAGTTTGCGAATACAACTCTGATCTGTCTGAGGCCGACTGCGCGGATTCACAAGCCCTGTCGCGTTGTGGCCAGCGTGCGGGCCTTGAGCTTGATGTCAATAAATCTGCAGGCGGGTTGCTGCTGGATCTTTTTGAAGAAACAGTCGAGAGCAATCTGATTTCGCCGACTTTTATAACAGGCTATCCTGCGGAGGTCTCGCCGTTGTCTCGACGTCAGGAATCCAATCCTGAGCTGACAGACCGGTTTGAGCTTTTCGCCGCAGGGCGTGAGCTGGCTAACGGATTCTCCGAGCTTAATGATCCGGAAGATCAGGCCACCCGATTTAACGAGCAGGCCCGGTCCAAAGCCTCTGGGGATGCCGAAGCAATGTTCTATGACGCCGACTACATCAATGCGCTGGAACATGGCTTGCCGCCCAATGCGGGTGGTGGACTGGGTGTTGATCGCTACGTGATGATTCTTACTGACAGTCCCTCGATTCGGGATGTGCTTTTGTTTCCCCATATGCGCCCAGAACACGCCGACTGATCGGCTTTTGACCCTGTGGTGTCATTATGATTCGCCCCTTAGCACTGTTTATCGGGTTGCGCTATACGCGCGCTAAACGGCGTAACCACTTTGTTTCTTTTATCTCTGGTATTTCAATCCTGGGGATCACGGTCGGGGTATGGGCGCTGATTACCGTACTGTCGATCATGAATGGTTTCGAGCGGGAATTGCGGGGACGGATTGTAAGCGTCGCCGCTCATGTCACCATCAGTTCGAGTCGGGGCTGGCTTGGCGATTGGGAGAGTCTGGCTAGAACTGCGCTCGAAGAACAGGGCGTGAGTGCGGCAGCGCCGTATATATTGGGACAAGGGCTTCTCACGCGAGCTGACGCCGTGACCGGGGTGCTGGTACGTGGGGTGCTACCTGCGAACGAGAGGACCGTGTCAACGCTCATGCAACACGTCCAGAGTGGGGCCTGGGACTCTCTTGTGGCCGGCGGGTGGCAGATCGTGCTGGGCTCTGAGTTGGCCCGGGCGTTGAGCGCTACGGTAGGTGACCGGGTTACGTTGATCGCTCCAAAGGGCAGAATCACTCCGGCGGGTCTTCTGCCGCGAATGAAGCGCTTTACTGTGGGTGCCATCTTTGAGATGGATATGTACGAGTACGATTCGGGTTTAGCCATTATCCACATGGAGGATGCAGCGACCCTGTTGGAATCGGGTAATGGGGTCAGCGGGATCCGGCTCCAACTGGCAGACCTCTACCAGGCCCCCAAAATTGGAGGGGCTCTCGGCCGGAAACTTGGGCCGGGTCTGAGAGTCAGCGACTGGACACGAGAACATGCCAACTTTTTCACCGCTTTGAAAATTGAAAGGCGGGTGATGTTTATAATCTTGTTGCTTATTATTACCGTAGCCGCATTTAACATCGTCTCGACCCTGGTGATGGTTGTGACGGACAAGCAGTCGGATGTGGCAATACTCCGAACGCTTGGCTTACCCCCATTTCAGGTCATGTGCATTTTCGTCGTCCAGGGGGTAGTGATAGGGCTCGTCGGGACTCTGGCCGGCGCAGCTTGTGGTGTGCTGACTGCTTTGAATATTGAAAGCTTGGTTCCCTGGATAGAGGAATTGTTCAATATTGAGTTTTTTCCTGCCAGCGTCTATGTTATCAGCGACTTCCCGGCCGAGTTGCGTTGGCCGGATGTTGCGACGATAACGGCGGTATCGTTTTTCATCAGCTTGGTGGCCACTATTTACCCGGCCTGGCGAGCTGCCCGCACTGAGCCCGCTCAGGCACTGCGTTATGAATAAAGCCTCTGCCATCTTGAGCTGTAAGGATGTCCGGGTGATATTTACCGAAGCGGGTTTGCCGATCGAGGTTCTCAACGGTGTAGACCTGGAGGTCGACAAAGGCCGCAGTGTTTCGATTACCGGCGCCTCCGGCAGCGGTAAAAGCACCTTGCTTCAAACCTTGGGTGGCCTCCTTAAGCCTACCGCTGGCGACATCGCGTTCGCTGGGCATCGTATTGATCGCCTCGGCGCAAGGCAACTGGGCACTCTTCGGAATCGACACCTTGGATTCGTGTACCAATTTCATCACCTGCTGGTCGAGTTCACCGCGCTCGAAAATGTCGCCATGCCGCTACTGGTGCGCGGCGATTCCATCAACAGCGCTCGGCAAAAAGCAACGTCTATGTTGTCTCGGGTAGGCCTTGAGCACCGGGTAAATCACAAGCCGCCAGAACTATCTGGCGGAGAGCGCCAGCGCGCCGCGGTTGCCCGAGCTTTGGTGGCCGAGCCAGATTGCGTGCTTGCCGATGAGCCCACCGGTAATCTCGACCAAAAAACAGCGCAAGGTGTTCAAACATTGATGCTGGAGCTGGTCAATAAAGGCGATAAAGCGTTAGTCGTAGCCACTCATGATCTTGCTTTAGCTGAACTTTTAGATGTTCAATATGAGTTGTCTGGCGGAAAACTAGAGCGAATCGGGTAACCGCTTGGCTGCGTTGGCCCGGTCCGGTCAGTGAGTTGAAGTTAAGCCTTGCCGATTGGTTGGTTTCGATTTGGGTGATTTCGAAGCACCTTGAATCGCCAAAGCGCATTCACAAAGTAGTAGCTCAGAGGTGCGCCGAGGATCGACATCAATATGCATCCGGCCCAAAGTTGCGGCAAATGTGATCCCAGCCATTAAAGAGTCATCTCATCCAGGGGTACTAGTGGTGTTCCGGTGAGAGATACACCGATGAGAAACCCGGTGCTGTAAAGCGGCACCATGGTCAGTGGGTTCGAGATCCAGACGGCAACTACTGTCACCGGAAGATTCGCCCGAAAGAAAATCGCGGTGAGCAGTG
>JBBWVW010000022.1:0-15709 GCA_050256425.1 Arenicellales bacterium
AGGGTTTGGACAGGCGAACACGCCATTTCAATTGGCCTTGCCGATGGGTTCGGATCTGTCCGAGAGGTCGCGCGGGATGTGGTCGGCGCCCCCGAAATCGTTGATTTCTCGGCACAACCCAACTGGAAACTAAAGCTGCTGGATCAGCTGGAGTTAAGGGTTATGAGCGTATTAAAGGCAAGCGCGTCTGGTAGCGACTTACGCCTTTATTGAATCTGGCTCTGGGATCACCCGGACCCCTTCCGATTCCAGCATCTCGACAAGACGAATCAAGGGCAACCCAATGAGTGCACTGGGGTCATCTCCAGTCAGGCTTTCGAGCAGGGCGATGCCCAACCCGTCAGCTCGCAAACTACCGCAACAACCAAAAGGTACTTCCACATCAAGGTATGCCTCAATCTGGGGTCGCGTCAGTTTTCGGAACCGGACTTTGTATGGGATAACGTCTACTTGGACCCGACCACTGGTCGAGTTAAGGAGCGCAAGGCCGGTCTGCAAGGTTATCTCCCGCCCTGACGCTTCGCTCAGCTGCCGGATTGCATCCTGTCGGTCGCGCGGCTTTCCCTCAATTTTGTCTCCCTGGACTGCAACCTGATCTGATCCAATAATGAGTCCGCCTTGGGCGTCGGCTGAAATAGCCAACGCTTTTTCGGTCGCCAGCCGGCTGACCAATTCCCTGGCTGTCTCGCCGGGAATCGTGCTCTCGTCGATATTAGGGTGATGGACCTTAAAGGCGAGACCCAACTGACTCAGCAATTGCCGACGATATGGGGACGAAGATGCCAAGACCAGGGCTGGCGATTGTTTGATTTTTGACACGAAACCGTTGGCAAACTAAAATTATAGTCTAGCGGTCAGGTCACTCTGACCGGTAAAATCCTCTCGTTCCAATCAGCCAGCATCTAGGCGCTGGCTGGACGATCCCGTTATTCTAAACAAAGAGTAAGAATATGGCCGTACAAAAAAATAGAAAGACCCCTTCCAAGCGCGGAATGCGGCGGTCCCACGATGGGCTCGGCAAGCCAACCTTGTCGACCGACCCGGTGTCAGGGGAACTCCACCGTCGTCACAATATCACGGCCAGCGGCTATTATCGTGGCAAAAAAGTAATTCAGGATAGCGAAGAAGTAGGGTAGACCCATCACCGCGCCTGAGGCCCGGTCTGTTTTCACCGTGACTCAAACTCAGGATCACGCGTGAGCATCAGTTTAGCTATAGATATGATGGGTGGCGACAACGGCATGGCTGCTACCGTGCCCGGCCTGGCCCAGGCATTGACGTGCTACCCGAACCTGCGGTGCCTGCTGGTCGGCGACTCGGCCCAGATTCGCACCGCAATCAAAGATCTCAAACATACCGATCAGACGCAAATTGTTCACGCGTCCGAATCGGTAGATATGCATGAGTCTCCCGCAGCCGCGCTTCGATTCAAAAAAGACTCATCTATGAGAGTCGCCATCAACTTGCTGGCAGAGGGCAAGGCAGACGCTTGTGTCAGCGCTGGAAACACCGGGGCACTGATGGCGACTGCGCGGTTCGTCTTAAAGATGCTCCCCGGCATCGATCGCCCGGCAATCATCAGCGCACTACCTCGAGCGAATGGGCACGTGCATGTCCTTGACCTTGGCGCTAACATCGACAGTTCTCCGGAAATGCTGCTTCAGTTTGGCCTTATGGGCGATAGTATGGTGCGCACACTCGAACAGGTCACGAAACCAACGGTTGGGCTGCTCAATATCGGAAGTGAAGATATCAAAGGAAGCGACACAATTAAACAAACAGCTGAGCTTCTTAAGGGCAGCAACCTTAATTACGTCGGCTACGTTGAAGGCGATGATATCTTTAATGGATCTGTCGATATTGTCGTCTCGGACGGGTTTTCAGGGAACGTTGCGCTGAAAACCAGTGAGGGACTAGTTCAGATGCTTGCTGGAGTTATGCGAGAGGAGTTTCGCCGGAGCATTTTTAGCAGATTATCTGCCTTGATCGCGGCACCGGTTTTGCGGTCGTGTCGGGATCGAATCGATCATCGCCGGTATAACGGCGCCATGCTGCTCGGCCTTAACGGTACTGTGGTTAAAAGCCATGGCGACGTGGACGGGATGGCATTTTTTCACGCGATTGATGTGGCCCGCCTTGCCGCGGAGAAGGACCTCGTTTTCCATATCCGCTCGGATCTCGCCGGATCCGCAGCGCCGAGTGGCACACCGGTGTGAAGTTTGCCCGCATTACCGGGACCGGAAGTTACCTTCCAGAGAAGATTCTCAGCAATCGCGATCTGGAGAATCTTCTCGACACTACCGACGAGTGGATTTATTCGCGCAGTGGAATACGTGAACGGCATATTGCAGCGGATTCCGAGTTTACTTGTGATCTTGCAGAAAACGCTGCCCGCCGCGCTATTGAAAGCGCCGGTCGAAAGCCTGCAGACATCGATCTCATCGTTGTAGCCACCACTACACCAGATCAGGTATTCCCCAGTACGGCCTGCCTCCTTCAGAATCGTCTTGGAATACATGGTTGCCCGGCGTTTGATGTCCAGGCAGTCTGCGCGGGATTCATCTATGCGTTAGATGTTGTTTACCGTCAGATTCAAACGAGCGGCAGTAAATGCGCATTGGTCGTTGGTGCGGAAACATTCTCCCGAATTCTCAACTGGCAAGATCGATCAACTTGCGTGTTGTTTGGCGATGGCGCAGGCGCCATGATCGTCGAAGCGTCGGACCGGCCGGGGATTCTGTCAAGTCACCTTCATGCCGATGGGGCCTTCAAGGACCTATTGTGCGTGCCCGTTGGCGTTTCGACGGCTTACCAGGAAATCCTTGCTGGCAGGGCGTATACTGAAATGCAAGGAAAAGAAGTATTCAAGTGGGCAGTAACCGCTCTTGCAGATGCGGTCCTTGAAGCGCTACAGGCCAACGACTGCGACCAAAGCGAGATCGACTGGCTGGTTCCCCACCAGGCAAATATTCGTATTATTCAGGCAATTGCACGACGTCTTGATCTGAGTATGGACAATGTCATCGTTACCATCGATCGGCACGGTAATACTTCTGCCGCATCGATTCCACTGGCATTCGACGAGGCGGTTCGCGACAACCGCATTAAACCCGGACAGAAGATTATTTTCGAGGCATTCGGCGGAGGCTTTACCTGGGGCAGCATGCTGGTTGAGTATTGATTAGGTTTTACTACGGAGGCGGCAGATGACAGGAAATAACCAACCGAAAGTCTGCCTAGTGACCGGGGCCAGCCGAGGCATCGGTCGTGGGATTGCGCTTGAACTTGTCGAACTTGGTTATACGGTCGTGGGAACGGCAACCACAGAAACCGGAGTCTCAGCCTTCGAGGCCTTATTGGCTGAAAATAAAGGGAGAGGCCGCGGTGTGGTGCTAGATGTCACTAAGCCTGAGATGGTCCAGGAAGTTGTCGCAGGGGTTGCCAGAGACCTCGGTGCAATCACAATCCTGATTAACAATGCCGGGATCACGCGAGATAACCTACTGCTTCGTATGAAAGATGCGCAGTGGGATGAGTGTATTGACGCTAATCTGAGATCTGTGTTTACGGTTTCAAAGTGTTGTCTTAGAGGAATGACCAAGGCACGATACGGCCGCATCATTAACATTTCATCTGTGGTTGGGGCAACTGGAAATGCCGGTCAATCTAACTATGCGGCGGCGAAGGCTGGGATTATCGGGTTTACTAAATCCTTGGCTCTTGAGGTCGCCTCGCGAAGCATCACCGTCAATGCCGTTGCGCCAGGTTTTATCCAGACTGATATGACTGCCGAACTGACCGAGGAACAAAAAAACCGTTTATTACAGGCGATACCCCAGGGACGCCTCGGCCAGCCCAGCGATGTCGCCAAGGCAGTCGGTTTTCTGGCCTCCGATGCAGCTTCGTACATCACTGGCCAGGTTCTGCATGTCAACGGTGGAATGTACATGTCATCGTGAATAATATCGTGTATCTAACTGTTTTAGTTAAAGAATTTCTAGTTTTTGGCACCTGACAGAGTTCAGGGGCGTTAACGGCCACAGAGCAGGAATATTGGACTTGGCCGGGCGAATACGGTTTAATTCGCGCTCTGCACTACAGGCGACAACATTCAAAGCCCGCGTAGCCGGTATCAAACGGCGTTAGCATATAGAAACCAGGAGGTTAGTGAATCGATGAGCAGTATTGAAGAACGCGTTAAAAAAATCGTCGTTGAGCAACTCGGCGTAGGCGAAGACCAGGTAACGGCAGACGCATCCTTTGTCGATGACCTCGGTGCCGATTCGCTTGATACGGTAGAGTTAGTTATGGCTCTCGAAGAAGAGTTTGATGCCGAAATTCCTGACGACGAAGCTGAGAGGATCACAACGGTAAAGCAGGCAGTCGAGTTCATCCAGGCTAATGCCAGCGGATAAACACGATTGCAAGCATCCTTTTAAATCCAAAGCAAACGGCCGTCTGATGCTCTTGCCCCAGACGGCCGCGTCGTTTTATCCGGCGATGTTATGTTGAATACCCGCCGAGTGGTAGTCACTGGCATCGGCTGTATCTCACCCGTAGGCCTGACTGCTGGCGAGACCTGGAATGCATTTCTGGCAGGGCGTAATGGGATCGGTCCAGTAACCCATTTCGACACCGAAAACTTACCCGTTTCTATTGCCGGTGAGGCCACCGGGTTTAACCCGGAAACACGGCTGTCCGTCAAAGATGCGCGCAAGATGGACCGGTTTATTCAACTTGGACTATGTGCCGGCCTTGAGGCAGTCGAAGACAGTGGAGTCGACCTCGACACAACAGACCTAGATCGGATCGGGGTCTTGATTGGTGCGGGGATTGGAGGGCTTAAGACGATTGAGGATACCACCCAGACGCTCCTGTCTAAGGGCGCACGAAGAGTTTCTCCTTTCTATATCCCCAGCAGCATAATCAACATGGTCTCGGGCAATCTTTCGATAATGCTCGGCCTGCGGGGGCCAAACCTCGCTATTGTCACGGCTTGCACGACCGGCACGCATTCGATTGGAGAGGCCGGCCGGATGGTGGCATTCGGCGACGCCGATCTGATGGTAGCGGGCGGCACGGAAGCTGCAATTACGCCAACTTCGCTGGCTGGATTTGCTGCCGCAAAAGCCCTCAGTCGCCGTAACGAGGATCCGGACCAAGCGAGTCGCCCATGGGACCGCGGACGGGATGGGTTTGTCATGGGTGAAGGCGCGGGAATTCTTGTTCTTGAGTCTTTGGAGCACGCTCGCGCCCGCGGGGCCCGGATATACGCGGAGCTGGTAGGTTTTGGCATGAGCGGCGATGCGCACCATATGACCCAGCCAGCCCCGGGCGGGGATGGCGCCGCCAGGTGCATGGTAAACGCACTTAAGAACGCAGGGCTTAACCCAGAGGATGTTGATTATGTCAATGCTCACGGGACCTCAACGCCGCTTGGCGACCTCGCCGAGACCATAGCACTGAAAAAGACTTTTGGAAGTCATGCTTCCGATCTGATGGTGAGTTCTAATAAGTCGATGATTGGCCATCTGCTCGGCGCAGCTGGCGGCGTCGAAGCGGTGTCAACTGTGCTTAGCCTTTATCATCAGACGCTTCCGCCTACTATCAATCTGACCGATCCAGACCCGGACTGTGATCTGGATTATGTTGCCAATGAGGCTCGCCAGGCCACAACCCGCACCGCCATATCCAACTCTTTCGGTTTTGGTGGCACCAACGGGACGCTTGTGTTCGCGGTTTTTTCTGAGTAAATCGTCCCCGGCGATAGCGTTTTGAGTAATCAAGGCCATTCGGGCGATACAGCGCGACACCGGTGGCCACTTCGAGCCCTTGCAACGGCCTTCACTGGCGTTTTCCTGTGTTGTGCGGGAGCCCTGTTGCTCTATCTTCACCAGAGTATCCGAAGCCCGTCCGATGCTCCCCGGCAATTCCTGGTAGTTGAGCCGGGCACAGGTCTTTACGAGTTTGCGGGTTTATTGGTCAATCAAGGCCTTGCCCGGGCAGAATGGCCCGTTGTTGCGTGGGCGATCTTAAGCGGGACGGCTAATTCGCTGAAGTCGGGGGAGTATCAAATCGAGCCCCACGAATCGCCGGCCCGTATTCTTGGGAAAGTCAGCCGTGGGGATGTTCACCAGCACAAGATCACCCTCTTGGAGGGGTGGAGCTACCAGGATCTAACTGGCAAACTTAGACAGCAAACTAAGCTGTCCCAGCAATTGGCCACACTTACGCCCGGGCAATTTCGTGAGAATCTGTCTTTGACGGCAAACTCACCCGAGGGACTTTTTTTTCCGGATACCTATTTTTTCGTCATGGGCGAGTCGGATCTGGATCTTCTTGACCGGGCCGCACGCAAAATGGAGCGGAACCTAGAGGAGGTGTGGGCCTTGCGGGCATCAGATATAGCGCTAGATACCCCATACCAGGCTCTGATCCTTGCGTCCATCATTCAAAAGGAAGCTATGCGGTCATCAGAGATGCCAAGGATCAGCGCGGTCTTCCACAATCGCCTTAAGCGAAAGATGCGTTTGCAGGCAGACCCGACAGTTATTTACGGCCTGGGCGACTCCCTCAAAGGCCCCTTGAAACGGAGCCACCTAAAGCAGGACACCCCGTACAATACCTATACCAGGGCGGGGCTCACGCCAGGACCCATTTCCATGCCGGGCCGGGCTGCGCTGAAAGCTGCCGTAAGGCCGTTAACAACAGAGGAGTTGTATTTTGTCGCCAGAGGTGATGGTACCCACCAGTTTTCCAATACCCTTAAAGAACATAATGCTGCCGTGCGCCAGTTTCGGAACTAGGCAAAAACTCAACGCTTTGTTTCTACCAAATTGACGGGAAAGCTCATCAGTTTCGAGGGAGGAGACGGGGCAGGGAAGAGCACCCAATTGTCTCTTTTGTCCGGGGATCTTGAGGCGGTGGGCAGGCGTGTGGTTTTAACCCGGGAACCCGGCGGCACCAGGCTCTCAGAACAGATTCGAAGTTGGGTGCTGCATGAATCCGATGCGCTCTGCAAACAGGCCGAACTGCTACTAATCTTCGCGGCAAGAGCACAACATATCAGCGAAGTCATCAGACCCGCACTCCTGCGCGGCGACTGGGTGCTTTGTGATCGTTTCACCGACGCCAGTTACGCCTACCAGGGAGGGGGGAGGGGTATACCTGTAGGATTTATTCAGCAGATAGAGGCTGTGTCTACAGAGGGCGTGCGGCCCGACCTTACTTTGTTGCTGGATCTTCCTGTCATAGAAGGAATAGAACGAAGTGTTGGTCGCGGCCAAGGTAGCGACAGATTTGAAGAGCAGGATCTTGAGTTTAAGCGCCGCGTCCGCCAGGCCTATTTGGATCGCCAAAGTGATGAACCTGATCGGATTCAGATCATCAACGCAACTAAATCAGTTGAAAGCGTTCACACGCAGATCTGGGGTCTGGTTTCCAACCTGATCGACCGCGAAGATGATTGAGTTTCAGGAGCTCTCATGGCTTAGGCCGGCCTGGGACCAGGTGAGTGCACGCTGGAAAAGCCTTTCGCACGGAATCCTGATTACCGGCAATCCAGGAATCGGAAAGGGTCACCTTGCACTGGAGCTCACCCGCCTGCTGCTTTGCACAGAACCAAACGAGCATCAAGCCTGCGGCCAATGCGCCAGCTGTCAACTATTGGAAAACAGTGTGCATCCCGATCTTCACGTGCTTGTGCCCGAAACGCAAATTGACAGCCAATCTGAGCCGATTCGAAGGCATGCCAGTAGATATTTTATGTCCGAGAAAGGGGCCAGCTCTACCCGCAAGCCCAGTCGGGTGATTGGCGTTGATGCTGTTCGCTTGCTTAGTGACTCCCTTGCTACGAAGTCCGGCCGGGCGGGGCGTAAACTCAGTTTGATTATGCCCGCTGACCGGCTTAACTTGAATTCGATGAACGCGCTACTCAAGCTGCTTGAAGAACCCACCGCTGACACCTACATCATTCTAGTGAGTGCTCGCCCTTACAGACTCGCTGCAACTATACGGAGTCGGTGTATTCAACTCGAGTGTCCAACGCCAGATCCCCAAGTGGTTAGATCGTGGTTGGGTGGCCGGTATCCCGAAACGTCAATTGATGTTTTGCCTTTTGCCCGCTGTGGTATCGGTCCACTTCAGATTAACGGGATCGTTGCCGCCGGTGAGCAAGCCCTTTTTCAAGGCCTTGTTGCGAAACTGCGCAGGCCTTCGCTGGCAGGGGCTAATCCTTTGTTGCTGGCGCAGGAATGTTCGGCGGTCGGTATCCAAACAGCACTCCGGATGCTGCAACACCTCGCGTTGGCCCAAATACGCCAGCGCGCAACTGGCGTTGAGTCTTCTCGTTCTTGTAGTGGTGACTCGACGTTTTCCGGTCGAGATTCGTGCATTCAGGCGTTTTTAGAGATAGGGCAGTTTCTGGTTAATCCAAGCGGAGCGGTTGACGAGGAGTTGTTTCTCGAGGATATTTGTACCAGGATTTGCGAGGAGAGGGAGTCATGACGGGAAAATTGAAGGACCAGGTTCCGAAGCCGGCGACAGATTTTTCAACCAAGTCGGCCCGGCCTCGTGTCCTTTCCGTTTCTATTAGGGACGTTCGTACACTGGCAGCCGCCTTTATGCCTTTTTTGAAAAAGAGAGGATTATTTGTTCCGACCGAAACCGACTACGCCATGGGAGACGAAGTCTTTTTGGTCTTGAAACTTCTCGAGTCCGAGCAGTTTGCAGTCGCTGGGACAGTAGCCTGGCTAACGCCGTCCGGAGCTCAGTCAAGTCGTACTAAAGGAATTGGGGTTCATTTTAAAGGGGCCGACGGAGAGAAGCTCAACGAGCGAATTGAAGAGCTCATTAAGGGCGTTGGCTCGCGGCGCGGTGCAACCCACACCCTGTAAACCTGCCTTGTTTAGATTCTTTTCTTGGCTCGACGGCTCACCTTATGCTGGTTGACTCTCATTGTCATATTGATTTCCCCGAACTGGGTGATTCGCTCTCCGATGTTTTAGGGCGTGCCTATGCAGCCGGGGTGTCGCACCTCCTTTGTGTGTGCGTCAACTTGGAAGATTATCCGAATATGCTGTTGCTTACAGAGCCTTATTCGAACATCTTTGTAACAGTCGGGATTCACCCCAACACCGCTTTTATCCCCGCACGGGAACCCGAATTGGCGGGCTTAATTGAGCTTGCCTCCGATCCGAGGGTGGTTGGTATCGGAGAGACTGGACTTGACTATTTTCGAAGTTCGGGGGATCTTGGCTGGCAGCGACGCCGGTTTGCACAACATATTGCTGCTGCGAACAGCATTGGGAAGCCCCTTGTGATTCACACTCGAGATGCCCGTGAGGACACAATTGACTTAATGCGGTCCGAGAATGCGCGTGGCGCCGGGGGCGTTATGCATTGCTTTTCTGAAGATTGGACGACCGCAAAGGCGGCTCTCGATCTTGGGTTTTATATCTCTTTTTCTGGAATTGTGACATTCAAGAACGCCCAGGCGTTAAGGGAGATCGCCCTTAAGGTGCCGGACGATCGGATACTGGTCGAGACCGACGCACCGTACCTTGCGCCCGAACCCCACCGGGGGAAAACCAACGAGCCTGCTTTCGTGTCCTGTACGGCTGAGCGAATCGCGGATTTAAGGGGGATTTCAATGGAGGCTTTTGCCGAACTCACCTCAAATAACTTCTTTCAACTTTTTCAAGGCGCGTCCCGATACCAGGCTTAACTAGGAATCCGAGTCGAGCGAGAGTGCGCAATAAAGGTCTTGGGGCGCCCCTTGGCTTGACTTTGGTTAGAGTCCCCGGTGATATTGGTACGTATAATGTATATTATGTTAAGTAACAGATGGACCTGCCAAATTGACATAACACACCGAACTGCGAGTAAACCGTTTGACCCCTCCCCCCGGCTCAGCCAGAATCAAACTGTAGCCGCGGAAAACCACAATGCCGAACCGCGCTCAAGGGCTTTCAAACGGTCCGTTTCCAGAAAATTTAAACCGAGGAAAACGTTGTAATGACACAAAAAGAGATTAGCGGTACAGCCGCCCCAGCCGCCCCGAAGGACGATGCCACTGAGGCGACGCCTCCAAAAGTCGCTACCAAGGCGCCCGCGGGCAACCGCAAACCCGCTACGATCGGATCGTCAATTGTCATCCACGGCGACGTCGCTGGGGAGGAGGATCTGGTTGTCGATGGAACTATCGAGGGTACGGTTAACTTCAAGGACAACAACCTGGTAGTCAGCGTCAATGGCCGGGTGACCGCGAATATTAACGCACGCATTATCCGCGTTGATGGTGAGGTAAAAGGTGAACTGCACGGCAGTGAACAGGTTGTCATCAGCCCCAGCGGAAAAGTTAAAGGGGATATCCGCGCGCCCAGAGTGGTCCTTGAAGACGGCTGCTCGTTTAAGGGTTCCGTTGATATGGAAACCGACAAAGCGGGAGGGGCTGACCGCGCGACAACGCCTCGCCTGCGCCCGAGCGCCGGACGCCCGGTTCGACCAGGTCGTGATCCATCCGAATCCGGAACCTTGCGCAACTAAATGAAAAACCGCGGCGTTTGCCGCGGTTTTTATTCTCCTCCTGAAGTGAGACGATCAACGGCAGTAGTGTGCCCCTGCCCTACCCGCGGGTGTTTTCTCGATTTTTCGTTCCGGGTGCCTTGCTGCAGGAATTAGACGGTCAACTTTCGCCCTTGCCTCGGACGATCCTGAGTCCTGTCGGTTGGCAGGGTCAAAAGCCGTGATCGGCCCGAGGATGAGTTCTGGGTGCTCATAAATCAGATCATCACTCAGCGGGATAAAGACTTTATTAGCCACAAGCTTGTTTCTCTTACTGTGAGGCGCTTTCGCGCAATGGTTGCAATAATAGACCCCTCAAGGGGTCTTTCCGGGCGCAACCTATGGTAAAAGGGTGGCAACAAAGTGGAGACTAGGTCTCATTTGGCCGAATTTAGCTCCGAAGACTAAAACTCCCGAGTATTTTCCGTCATGGAGCCCATATGGCAACCGTAATAGCCGTAGTTGAAGATGATCGGGATCAACGGGACAACTACGTCGATGTCCTCACCGCGCACGGCTATGACGTTCGAGCCTATGCGGATAAGCCAAGCGCCGAGGCTGGTTTCAAGCGCGAGTTGCCTGACCTTGCGCTGCTTGACATCATGCTTGGGGAAGACATGGATGGCGGCTTTGACCTTTGCATGGAGTTGCGAAAGCTCAGCCCTACTCTGCCAGTGATTTTCCTGACGGCGCGCAACAGCGACGCGGACCGAATCTCCTCGCAGAGAATGACGGCATGGGACTACATCACCAAGCCGGTTAGCCTTGAGTTTTTGGTCGCCAGAGTCCACGCCCTATTACGAATTTCCGAACAACTGCAACACCGCTCACCTCAGTCGTCAGTATTTTCAGTCGGTGATCTGGAGCTGAATGAAAACAGCATGTTGGTGCAGTGGCAGGGTCAAACCGTAAGTCTGACGTTAACAGAGTTCTGGATTATCGAATCACTTACGCGAAATCCCGGTCATGTGAAAAGTTATCAGGCACTGAGTGATGTCACCCGCCAGGGGTTGGTCGAGCGAAATACCATCAACGGGTACATTCGGCGAATCCGCAACAAATTTCGGGAACTGGATTCGCGCTTTGACCGAATCCAGACAGTCCATGGGACAGGCTACAAGTGGGAGCGTGATCGCGAGTGATTGGTCTCAAAGCCCTGCGAGAATCCACGAAGCGGGTCGACCAAAAGAAACGCCGAACGGCGTCTGGCATCCGACCCGGGCTTAAGATTCGCACTAAGCTCTTGCTGCTGGTCGTCTCCCTGTTGGCTATACCCTGGATGGGCTATGAGTCGGTTCGGGAAATGGAAAGGTTCCTGCTTGAGGGTCAAGAGCAAGCGCTCGAATTGACCACTCAAGGTATCTCAAGCCTGCTTGGGAACCGAAGCGATCTTTTCGACCCGGGAGTTGGAGTGCCAGAGGTCATTGGGCGAACTTCCAGGCCTTTGCCCACTGAGATCGAGCAATCTTTATCAATCGACGCTGCAGCTTCCGGCTGGGTGTCAGCGATCGGCGAACTCACCAATTTCGCAGGTTTTGGTCTTTTCGAATGTGGCCCAGACTATCAACCAGATTCCTTAGCCGTTCGACACGGTGTTGCAATTGACCCGGAGCAGTTTTTCGCGTACTTCGAGATTGATGATGACATTGTCATCTTTAGGGACCCGGATCTTGTCTCTCTCAACAACAGCGACCAACTGCGGATGACTGTCCAGGCGAGTTCGGGCACGATCTCCCGTTACCTGCTTACAACCACAGAGCCTGGCCGGGTCAGTATTTATCTGATGAGAGATAACTGGCGCGAAGCGATAAGTGGCGAGGCCGTCCGGGAGCTGGCCGGGGTGCTTGATCTCACAGAGCGGGGTTACGTGATCAAGTTGCGCATTCCTCGGAGCTTACTGGGCGTCGGCGCGCGACTCAAATTTGAGATAGTTGACGTCGACGACGTTGCCAGTCGTGTTGTTAGCCGGGTGATCAGTACCGAGCCAGATCCCACCCAACTTGGGATCGGTCGGGTCCGACTTGCCACCCCAGCATTGACGAAACTGATTCAACCGCTTTACCTGTCGGAAGCGAATATAACCATCTGGGATCGAGGGTCCCGACTTCGAGCGCAGGTCGGATCTATCTTCCCCCCGGCGCGGGAGGGGTTTGATCTTAAAAGTGAAGAGTTCGCCTGGTCTTTCCCCAACGTCGAAACCGCAATTACCCGCTTTTACGAATGGATACTCCGGAGTCCGGCGCGGGGTTTTAAGGATATGCCGGTTGATTCAAGCAGGGAAGATTACCGACTCCTCGGGCGAGTGTTCACCGAGGGCGAGCCAAAAACTGAACGGCGTCGCTATGGAGATGCCAAGCTCATTGTTACCGCAGCGCCAATCTGGGCCGAAGGAAACATCGACGGCGCGGTCCTCATCAAGCAAAGCGGTAACAAGCTGCTGTCCTTGCAATACCGCACGCTGCAACGCTTTACATTACTGTTTTTGGGGGTCTTTCTCTTCTTGTCGGTGGCGATCTTGGTATTTTCTACTCGATTAACCTATCGCGTAGGGCGACTACAGCGCGAAACCGAGCAAGCGGCAACACCGGAAGGTCGACTGCTCAAAGATCAAATTCGACCCGGTGCCCGCTCCAGTGATGAACTGGGCAGCCTCACAAGGAGCATCTCTGGACTGCTTCACAATCTTGGCCAATATACTCGCTACCTGGAGAAACTACCTGACACTCTCGCGCACGAACTCCACAATCCACTAAATGTCGTCAACTCGTCGCTTGAGAATCTTCAGTACCACCACCGCGAGTTAGCAGATGATAAGCATCTGCAAAGAGCGCGAAATGGCGTTGGCCGACTTCGCTCAATCATCACAAGCCTGACCGAAGCGGCGAGCCTGAAAGAGGCTTTGAGTCACGAACAGGACGAGCGATTTGATCTTGCTGCTTTAATTGACGGCTGCGTAGAGGGATACCAGGCCGTTAATCCGAAACACAGGATTGTCTCCACTCGTGTAGCTGGACCTATGATTATTGAGGGGGTTCCTGACCGCCTTGCCCAGATGCTCGATAAATTGATCGATAACGCCGTCCAGTTCGGGGCAGACCAAGGGCTAATCGTTGTCAGCCTCCGAAGGAATGCCGATGGTATTGAATTAACGGTTGCGAACGATGGCCCTGCTCTCCCAGTTGAGATTGTCGACAGGCTTTTTGACCCGATGGTCTCCAGAGCGCGGGATGCACGCAAAACGCACCTAGGTCTAGGGCTCTACATCGTTCGTCTCGTTGCGGAGTTTCACAACGGAACAGTTGTGGCGCGAAACCGTGCCGGTGACCGTGGTGTAGAAGTTGTCGTATCCTTACCCCAGACTCGCGTTCCTCCTCGTTGATTGAGCTACCCGCCCTGCCCCAGCCATCTTTATTTAAGGTCCAGGGCCATCACAATGTCCGAAATGCCCGGTTTCCCGTCGCAGACCTCCTTCGCGGACAGTCCTTGCAGCTCGTGAGGGAAAACCAACCATTGATCGGTCTCGCGGACAAAATAGTCAGGGATCCTGCCGGTCTCGTTCTTAGTGGGTTTATACCAGCACGTCGCGACCCTAAGGTCCGAGGGCATATTACGCCGGCAACGAGCTCTAAGATCCATTATCACTGCTTCTATACTCATCCCTGAATCGAGGACGTCGTCGACGATCAGAAGTGAATCGTCCCGATTGATTTTGCGACTCAAGTAACCTAGGCCGTGAACCTGGACCGTCTCGGCCGTGTCCGCAATACCTTTGTAATAAGATGTCCGAATAGCCACGTGGTCAGTCGCGATGCCTGCATAATCCAGAAGTTCCTGGACCGCGATCCCAACGGGCGTGCCGCCACGCCAGATACCCACAATAAAGTCCGGGCGGAATCCGCTCTTGATGATCTTCTGCCCGAGCAAAAACGAGTCGCGGAGAAGATCGTCAGGTGAGATAAAGTATTTTTCCATCAATGACCCCTAAGTCCAGAATTGACACAATTACTGGTTGTCGCCACGCCCCTCGCCTCCCTCCGGGCGATCGTCCTCGTTCACTTTTTTGGTTTCGGCATCCTGGGCTGTTGACTGAGAGGCTTCGATCGGGCTTGATGCCTTGCTCACCTCGGTATCGTCCGGCGCCGTCTCCGATACCTCTATTTGGTCGAGGATGGTCTCTACCTCGTCAGAAACGACTTTGGAGTGCACCACGGAGCTAGCACTGCCACTACCGGGTTCGGCTGCCTTTTGAAAGTTTTCGGACTCTGTTTCTAGTTCGGTATCCGGTTTTGGTGTGATCCAATGAGGGTCAACCCATGCTGATTCCGGCTCCGTGTAAAACACAATCTGGACTGGAAGAGTGCTGCCCGGGAACTTTTTTTGAAAAACAGAAATGCCGCTCCGATGCACGCCATAACTGAAGAAAACCCGACACCGAACACAGGTAGGTCCTTGATAAGACACGTTTTTTTTATCATTTACCCACACTTCGATCTCGCCCTCGTCGGAGCTCCAAACGGCGTGAACGATAATCTCGTGCCACTTGCCGCGAAGCTCATTTTCGTCGATCAACGAAAAATAAAGCGATTCTTCAACAAGTTGGGCTCCCAGCCACAGGACGCCGGTACTGCCGATCTCCAGAGCCCACGCTGGGTCTTGACTGCCATGATCAACAAACTGTCCGTGCCGGGTTCTGGCCGGGTAGGTATTAACGAAATCTTCCGGGAAAAAAATCTTCCAGCGGTACCACTCTGACCCCGAGACTGCCTCGCTCGGACGACGCGTTTGGGCCCTCTCTGCTCTTTCAGCATCTAATGAGCAGTCGTCATAGGGAGGCACAGAGGTACAGTCGCCAGGGCGCAGTTCGAACCGCTCCACCATCTCGGTCGGCCCCAGTCCCGTCGGGTCGGGGACTACAGAATAACCCCATTCCGAGTCGCTCGCGAACCTCATAAAATGTGACCCCTCACTAGATTGGCTCTCTGCTGACAAGCAGAACACCAGGGTAATGATTAGGATTAAACGCGAAAGCCAAAACATCGAACGGTGTCCAAAGATCCCGAGCTAACTCGCCCGCTCGAGGTTGGTGTTGGTGCCCGGGGCCGGAGTCGAACCGGCACAGCCGTAAGGCCGAGGGATTTTAAGTCCC
>JBBWVW010000023.1:0-9995 GCA_050256425.1 Arenicellales bacterium
GGTCTTCGCTGCCTGAAACAAGCGCCGTCGGTACGCCCGACGAATACAAGAAAGCCCTGGCAAGCACAGGCTTTAAATTGATTGCAGAGCGTAACCGCCGCGATTTCGCGATGGTGTTTTTCGCCGATTTACGGGCTCGTATGGCGGGCTCCAAGGGGCCGCCACCATTGGGTTTGCACATTCTGATGGGGAAAAAAACATCTGAAAAAATCAGCAATGTGGTAGCACAACTGTCAAGAAACTGTATCGCACCCATTGAACTAATCGCTGAAAAACCACTCTGATTTTTGGTTAGAGGACTGTAAAGCCGACCTGCCCACGGCTTTTCATCAATCAAACATGATCAATTTCCGCACGCAATTGACTGCCGACCAATTACAAAAGCCTGGCGTAGCAGGAGGTCAGGTTGATAATGCCTTTTTTGCGCCCATTGAGCCTGCGGGCGAGGCCCAGCATGGCTTAGCCGCATCGATTGCGATACCACAGACGCCAATGCAATCTAACCAGCCGGGCATTAAGGTCAATGGCAAAGCCATTGATGTTTTTCCAGCGGTTATTTTGCGTCTTAGCAGCAGTGAAGGCGATCTGGTGCCGCTTGATCGCGGCCTGTTAAGAAATCCCGATGGGGATAGTTACTGGGATCTCACGTTGTCACCGGGGAAGGTCTTCTCGGAAGAGTCAGACGGACATTGGTCTCGCGCCGCATTGCCATTTCAGTTGAGCAATATCTTTGAAAATGATACCCATCACGGTATTGCGACGTTTTTATTTAACGAAACGGATATCTCGTCAATCTTCTTCCAGATCGTTGCCGAGACTAAGGCCTTCTTAGTGCCGGACAATCTTTTGGCCTGGGGCTGGTTAGAGGGGCGCGTACAAAGTCTGGGTCTTAATGAGTGCGATTTAGCGCGCAAATCGTACCGGGAAGAAAAACGCGATAGCTTGCCAATGAAATCACTGAATATCTGGAACTCACAAGCCACTGAAGATCTCATGCGAGATATAGAGCAAGGTTTCGGCGGTGACTCGAGTATTGTCAATGGTCTGGTTAAGAACGAGGTGATCTACGCAACGCCTTGTCGGACGGCAAGAGGTGATTACCCTTATCCTCGTTCAATGAAGTTTGGCATCTGGTCTGCGACCAAGACGGCTTTTTGTACCATTGCATACCTGCGTCTTGCACAAGTGATGGAAGAGGATCCACGGGGCTACGAAGTTACCACCTTGTTGCCTGAGGCGAGCGGTAATGAGAAGTGGTCGGGTATCACGATTGGCCATTGCATGGACATGGCTACGGGCATTGGCACCGGCGCCCAAAACGGTACAGAGCCAAATGTTTTTGGAGATTACCTGATTGAACCGTGGCAATCACAGGAGTCAGAAGAAGGGCTGAACACCTATAACCACTATCACAATTGGTTCCTCGCGCCGAGCCAGCACGGGAAGAATCTTGCAGCATTTTCCTGTCCGAGTTATCCGTGGCCTGCGGGAACCGTTGCGCGTTATCGTGACCAGGATCTGTACATAGCAGGCGCCGCCCTGGACGCTCTGCTGAAATTACACCGTGGCCCTGATTCACGCCTGTGGGACATGGTTCGTGACGAGGTCTATGAACCAGCCGGCATTCACCATGCGGTTAAGTTTCACACGGTTGAGTCCGACCCTGCGAGCGTAGCGCCGCTGACAGATGCCGGGCTGCTTTTAACCATGGATGACGTAGCCGCCCTGGGAAGGTTGATTCTTGACGGTGGGAAAATCCAGGGACAGCAAATTCTTGACCCACAGTTATTGAACGGCATTTTTTCATTCGATGTAAATAAAGGCCTCCCCACAGGAACCTATACCGAACATGGAGAAGTGTATTACTACGGCGCGACCTGGCACCTGCCTTATCAGTCGCGCGGTGGGCAAAAAATGTGGATACCCACTATGAGGGGCTATGGTGGGCAATATATTCAAATCTTGCCTAACCGGACGATTAGCTTCCGCTTTGGGTTCGATTCCTACGAGACAGATGAGCGTTATGACGCACTTAAGCTGGTAAGGCTGGCCGATGCGGTTGATCCGTTCTAGGCCAGGCGTGGGGGCTTTGTCATAAAATAGAAGTCATAAAAAAGGTGCCTCCTGATTGGCCAAAGACCGGTTCAATTATGAAAAAACCTTATCCAGATTTCCTGCCAGGAAATGCACATCTGACGGCTGCCTTGTTTTCCTGTTATTCGTTGCAGTGCAAAGTGTTGCTCAAGAGCACACTGAATCCCCCGGCTGCTTGGCAAAAGACCAGCCGCCATCCCACCGTTTCCCTTCGATGTGGGTGACGGCAACGACTATGATCAGCGCAAACTGGAACTCACTGTTGCCCAAAAGTGCCATTGTGACGGTATAGATTGCACCTCTTGCTCTGTCGCCGTGGGTTACCACGGCTATGGCCAGTCCGGCTCAAGCGGCCACAGCTGGAAGAGCCGCCTAGAGCCCAAAGGTGAAGCAGGCGGCTTCATCAGTTTGTGCCCAACCAGCGATAAGACAGATGCCAACTACTTCAGATGCAGAAGATAAGACTTGCCGTAAGTTTGCTATCTGCTTATGGGATGGGGGCCAAGGCGGCGATGATGTGGCTGCCAAAGCATCGGATAGTAAAGCGGTCCAACTCAAGATGATTGGTGCGACACACGAGCGTGCTGGACGGGAGTGGACTGGAGGGGATGACCCCGGATTGGGTGGGATTGTTCCAATGGATGTGATCTGGCGGTTTTTCAGTGGTCAGTCAGTCGGGATTAGCGACTTGAACAGGCTTTAGGGGCTCACGAACCAATTAAGGCAGTCTAAGCAGGACAGAACAGGCTGCGTATTTGTTTGGTTCATCACAAATCGATTAGCACAATAACGATGCACTGTTGGTGTTGTTGGTCCATAGCTCAATGACTCATAATTTCTAAGGCAAATAAAGTGCGGATGGTTGGATCTCACGAGACACTGGTGGCCGGCTTAAGAAGTCGCCCAGTGCTCAGCCTCTGAAGCCTGAATGGAAAACAGCAATGACTGCAAGATTTGAATTAAGAGCGCGGTATATGGAAGGATGGTACGAACTTGATGCCGAAAAACTAGTATCGGCAGCATCACCCGATTTTATATTTGACGATCCCGCTGAAGTATTACCCGTCAATAGAGAATCATTGGCGCAATACATGGCTCGATGGGATGCGCGAACTCGATTACTGGGTGCGACAAACGAATGGAATCTTTCAGACGAGGTCCGTCAGGATAACAATGGAATCTTGACCGATTGGGAGTGGTGGGAGTTAAAAGGCACTGAACTTTGCGGCATGGCGATAGTCAAAACCAGGGACGATGGAGTGTTTCTTGAGCGGATAACGTATTTTGATCGAGCCCAGCAAAAGGGATGAGTCGAGCCAGAACAGCCGGGAGGAATAATCCTCTTTAATGGAGGTGCCAAACTATTGTTGTTAACTAAGATCGTAGTTCACACGAGCATTTAAAATAAATCTGGAGAAATAGATATGGCAGTTTCACTGCAAGTGCTTTACCCGGTAGGTGAAGGCACTACTTTTGATTACGATTATTATCTTAGTCAGCATATGGCTATCGTTGGCGACGTCATGGGGGAGCACATTGAAAGCACTTTAGTCACCAAGGGTCTTGCGGGTGGGCCAGGGGTTCCAGCGGGTTACCATGCGGTTGCGACGATTGTATTTTCGAACCAGTCGGCACTGGATGCTGCTTTGGCGAATGCGGGCCCGGCTCTTGAAGATATACCAAACTTTACTAATGCGCAGCCGCAAATGTTAATAGGCGAGGTAGTCGGTTAACCTACTTTAATCCGTTGCCCATATTGATAATAGGAGATAAGCCTGTCATCAGGAGTCCATAAAATCGATTTTTCGTCACCGGACGAGAAGCGTGCGCCAGAGAAAACGACGATGGAGATTGTCAACGTCGGCCCTACCAAAGCGGCAAGACTCACAGCCCAGCCCGGGGGAATATGGTCGCAGTGCATAGCGCCTGTCGTGGGGACAGACAGTTGCCAGGCCCATCATCTTGGAGTGGCTCAGTCCGGTCAGTTGCTTGTGTAGCACGAGGACGGCAGCGAGGAGGCATTAAGCCGGGCGATGTTTACGAGTGCAAGCCTGGCCATCAGACTGAGGTTATAGGAGCCGAGCCTTGTGTCATGATTGAATTCGACAGCCAGACTGGAGCAACCTACGCTCAGGACTGAGCCTTGCTGTCAGACTTCTGACGCTCTACAGAACCCCGCTTCAGTGGGGTTTCTTTTTGTTGCAAGATCTTTGGGTCAAGATGTCTGACCTTTCGGACTCGGGGTCGCAGGTAGAACAGCAACAGCGCTTGGGTTTGCTTTGCAATACCGCGGTGATCATATCTCCTAGCTTTTTTCTGCCAGAATGAGTTCCATGCCTACAGGTTCATTCTTTGCCAACGCCAATTGCTTTGCTGCAATGCTGCTCTGGGCCACCGGTTTTGTTGCCTTAGAGTATCTGCTGGATGATTGGGGTGTCTTGTCATTGTCCTCGCTGCGTTTAGTGGTCAGCGTGGTCTTTCTAGTGTTGTGGTGGGGTTGGACCGAAGGGTGGGCCAAAGTTCTTGGGGCGCCTTGGCGAAAAGGCGTGGTTATTGGCGGTTTAGGATGGGGAGTTGGTTCGGTTTTTCTCTTAATGGGTCAGAAGTTGTCTGACCCGGTGACTGTCACAATGGTTGTGGCAATGATGCCGATCGCAGGCGCGGCTACGGAGATCGTATTTGACAATCGCCGGTTGTCATGGCGCCTGGTTGTCGGACTTGTCCTGGCAGTTCTCGGGGGTTATCTTGCGACAGGGGCGCAACTGACGCAAGGGCATTTTGGCTTTGGGGTGGCGTTGTGTCTCGGTGCGATATTTCTGTTTGCCTGGGTCACTCGTGCGACCACCCGGCAGTTCGAAACGCTTAGCCGTACCGGGCAGACAACAGTGACGCTTTGTGGGGGAATGCTGGTAACCCTGGCGTGGTACGGGATCTCCATTGTGGCCGGCTTTGGAGAAACCCATATAGGCACAATCGATACAGGAGACTGGTTGCCCCTGCTTATCTTTTTATTGCCTTCATCGGGCATCGCGCAGCTGTTGTGGATTCATGGGGCGGGGAAACTGGGCATTTTGCTCGCATCCTTTCATATGAACGCGGTACCGTTTTATGTGATGGTCATTCTTGTTGCATTATCCCTTGGCCAGTGGCACTGGCTGCAGGTGGGTGCAGTAGCGTTGGTGGCCCTAGGCGTGCTGGTTTCCCAGATGGGCCAGGGTGTATTTACCCCGGAGCGGAAAAAAGCGCAGACTCGCCTTGATTAGGCCGGTGGGCAATTCCCAGTTGTTCATCATCAGCCAGGGTCAGTCCGTGGGTTCGGCAAAATTCCAGGGCATCACCAATGTTGGCCAGCGCATGTTCCGGATGGTGTGCATCCGAATTACAGATTACGGTTATCTGGTAATCTGAGGCGATTGCCCAGAACTGTCCCCACGGGTAGCCCGGGGTTCCTTTCGCTTTGTTGGTTGCCTGTTTGCGAAAACCACCTCCGTTGACTTCGAGCGGCTTGTTGCATGCCTCAGCCGCTGCGAATATGTCGTGCGTACAGGCAGCCAGATCTTCAGTCCAGCTTTTGTTGGATAGGCCAAAGACATCTGGGTGAGCGATAAATGAATAAAGATCGGACTCCATCATTTCGCACAGGTGAGCGCTGTAGGCCCGCAGTTTGGCTGTATTGCTCATGCCAGAATATGAATCTTCCCACTTACCGTTTATTGGCGTGTAGTGCCCGGCACCGATCAGGTAGTCGAACTGGCGCTCACCCAGAATTTCATCCTGGTAGAAACTGCGGGCGTCCTTAAAGTCCTCACACTCCAGCCCCAGCAATACAGTCATGTCGGTGAAGCGCAACCGGGTATTCTCTACTGCCTGTTGGTATCCATCTAGCTCGGTAAGCGTCATGCGGACATTATTGAAACGATCTCCGGGCAGGGGTGTGTGATCAGAGACGCCATAGGTGTCAGCGCCGCATTCGCGAGCCGCACGCACATAGTCAAGGGCATCCCCGGTTGCATGTTTGCACCGGTAAGTATGGGAATGCAGATTGCGCTTAAGCGCTTTGGCTATGTTCATGACAGTGTTGTTGGCCTGCGATAGGTAGAACTAAGGACACTCATCAGATATTACAGGCAAATGACCGTTTGCTCACCTCTGCTAGGACCTTATCCGGACACTCAAGTAAACTTAACCGATTGGGAACCAATCCACAGCACCGACCGACCCGGAGAATTCAGGTCTAGATGAGTAAAAGCATTATTTTACTGGCCGTAAGTTGTTTATTATGTTTTGCGCCAGCAAGGGCCGAACAGGTCGGTGCACAGATTTATGACAGTCAGTGCAAATCCTGCCATGGCAGCGAAGGATCGGCCCTTGATACGCCCATTTTGCATGGTCAAGAGCCGGCATATATCGTGAAGTCACTCCTGGCATTCAAGAAAGAGATACGTAAGGATCAGATCATGGGCAGCATGAATACCATTGCTGCAGGTTTGTCGCTGGATGACATGAAAGCGGTAGCACATTTTCTTGCGGGGCAGACTCCCTGCGAGGTCAAGCTTGAGATCGATTACGGCCGTGAGGGATTTCGCAATGAATTCTCCAAGGGAAGACAGAAATATGCCGAATCCAATTGCAGCCACTGCCATTCGAGCTTTCATCATTATGCGCCTCGGATTATTGGTCAGAAATCCGGGTTCTTGGCGCGGGCGCTGGAGCAGTTCAGAACGGGTAAACGTGTTGCGCCTATGATGCCGAACCTGCTTCGCAGTTGGACAGATGACGACTACCGAAATGTAGTGTCGTATCTGAGTGGTATGCGGTTGATGCGTGCCTGTGGATCAGGTAATTGAAACACCTCCTGATTAATGGGATCTATTGCTGTAGCATATTTTCCATCATGGCAAAAGAAGGGGAGCCCTCAAGTGGATGATTTAACGATGCCCTACCGTCTTTTTTACGCTGACCGTAGCGCGGCAATGGGTGCGCGCGTCATTCTTGAAGAAATTGGCGAGGCCTACGATTTAATAGAAACCGAGATTGGGGTGGGCATGCCGCGAGCCCCCGAACTGCTGGCACTGAATCCCAATGGCTGGGTACCGGTGCTGGTGTGGGAGCACGGTGCGATATACGAGTGTGCCGCAATTGTGATCTTTCTTTGTGACCGTAATCCGCAGTGCCAACTAGCGCCAAGCGTGGATCACCCCGACCGGGGCAGGTTTTTGCAGTGGCTGTTTTTTTTCTCGAGTTCGCTGCAGACCGCCTACCAGATGACTTACTACGCGGACAGGTTCTGCGCCTCAAAGGAGGATGAGGATACGGTCCAGCGTCGGTCAATCAAACGCTTGCGCGAGCTCTGGCAGGTAATTGACAACGCTATCGGTGACGGTGAGTGGATGCTGGGCCAGAAGTTTAGCGCAGCAGACATATACCTTTTTATGCTGACAACCTGGCTGTCGGAAGAACGTGATCACCCATCGGTCGAAGAGTTTCCCAATGTAAGTCGCGTCGCAAATGCTGTGCTAAAACGCCCGGCTGTACAGAAGGTTTATCAGCCTTTAAGTTGAGGAGGGGTCGCGGGTACAGAGCTGGATTAGTCTGTTTCGCCCGGCCCAACTTTTTTCATCGCAAGATAGCAGTGAACATAATCCATGGCATGCCCGTCCGGTTCTATAGCTACCAGGTCTTGGTATCGTTTATAGAACGTATCCACGATGGCATGACGATCTTCGGGGGTTCTGTTGTCATCCAGACCGCTCAAAAAGACTGCTTCACTCCATGATCTTAGTGTAGGGATGTAGCTCACAGCGAATTCGCGGGCCGACATGGCTCCGTTGGCTTCATCGTAGGCGTGCCGGTAAGGGCAGCGTACGACGCCGGTATGGGCAGACACCAGCCTCAAGCCCGCCTGGAAAACCGGTGATGTTTCATCTCGAAGCGGTGCACAAAATTCGTCAATGGTTCGGTAATACTGCGGGAATGCGGTGTTCTTGAATTCGGCATCGGAAATGAGTTCTTCTTGTGACATTTGCTTCCACAATGTCGCGAACGTGTTGAACATGTTCACCCCACCGGTATTACCGAGGTAACGCCCTTGCTCATCTATTCCGAAATTCAGCATCACAAGTTGTCCGTCAGGTCGCAGTTCTTTGGCTCGCGCCAGTAATATATCAAGCCAGTTCTGGGCGGCTTGTGCCGAAAACGCTTTGGCAGATTCACCGGTAGCACCGACCATGTGAACATGGTCGTCAATGGTGCAGGGCTTTTCAGAAAGATAATGCATTGCGGTAGCAGAAAACCCGATATCGAGCGACTCATCAGGCAGTAACTGTTGATGAAAACCGATACCACAAGCATTCACAAAAACATTTTCAAATTCAGTGAGATAGGTTTGTTGGGACTCCTGGTTAAATCCAAGCAGATTTCTAAACAAAGCGGTGAAATCGTTGTTGGGTAGATCGGTGTAGGTGATCTGAATCTGGGATTCGCTGAACCGTGAGCGGATTCGTGAAACACAGGCCCTGATGGCTTCTTGTGATGTGCCGCCGTCAGCAGCGCCAAAGTCGGCCAGGGTGACCGGTTGGCCGTCGCTGGGCGGGGAGATCTTGTCAACCGCATCGAGTAGCATCCCAGATGCGTTATCGATGACATCCTTGGCGCCTCGAGTGCGTTCGCTGTAGTAGCCCCCGCCTTTCATCGCCATCGTACGGGCTGTCGTTGTCGTGTTCGGTTGATTCATGGCCTGACCGTATTTTCTCCACGCATCTAGTAGGTCTGAAGGTGAGCTAACGCTGGAGTGTGATTATCTCCAATGAGGTTGAGTCCGCAATTGCTTGTTGGCCTATAAACAACTGGCGATCGTATCTTGGCATCCTCGGACATATTCCAGATATTCTATCTTTAACTTCTTGAGTGGTTACCCGATATTTGACATGCTAGTTGCTATCGGTCAGGGTGCTTTGACCGTGATAGCTATAAATAGCAATACTCTAAGATTAAAGAGGAAACAAACGGCGTGATTTTCTGAAAAAGGCCGGAACCGGTACGAAGGAGACATCTTTTGAGGCTCTGGCTGTCAGCCGCAGATGGTCGTTCGTTGCCTGCTGATTTTGAAGCGCGTTACGGAAAGATCGAGCCTGGACAACCCGGTGGTGGCATCAGGGCGCCCGGTGTAACGTTGTACGCGCCTCTGGAGCCCTGAACAAACGCTGCTCGCTTTACCGGCCGATCGCATAGGTATCCCGGCGCGGGTCAGCACCCGCACGAATTAGGCCGGCATCTGTATCCACGGTGATGGCGCCCATAACACCCATGTACATTGAATCCCAGTCTTCGGAGAGCACGACGTCGTGGCCAAGCTGTCTGAGTCGTTCAACCAGTTCTGGGTCCAGACGACTTTCAAGGTTAAGTCGGCCTGGCAGGTATTCGTGCGGCCAGAACGAATTCGGAAAATTCCATGTGGCAAATCGAGGTTGTTCGACGGCGACCTGGGGAGCCATGTCAAATTCGACGATATTGAGGAAAACCTGCACCATGGCCTGACACTGAGCATCTCCACCCGGGCAGCCAAAGGGCATGAAGAGCTTTCCGTCTTTCAGCGCAATGGCCGGATTAGGCGTCAGTCGAGGTCGTTTCCAGGGCTCTAAACTTGAAGCGTGAGCAGGGTCGAGCCAGCTTTGATACCCCCTGCATGAGAGACTGAAACCAAGTTCGGGAATAATTGGGTTAGGTGTGTTCTGATCACTGGGCGTTGCTGAAAACGCGTTGCCCCATCTGTCGACGGTACAGGTATAGCTGGTGTCGGTGGTTGCCCCAGAGTTTGGTTGTTCAGCGTATAGAGATGGAGCCGGGTAGTGGGGTTCAATTTCAGTTTTACCTGGCGGAGGCATCACACCAAAAGCTTTGCT
>JBBWVW010000024.1:0-43041 GCA_050256425.1 Arenicellales bacterium
CCCCTTCGCATGCAGCGCCACATCACCAATACCCGCGCCATTGTCGAGTTTCTAGCCGCTCACGAGGCCGTCGAGTGGGCCAGTTACCCAGAACGGCCGGATCACCCGGATCATGAGCTCGCCAAGAAACTGCTACCCAAAGGCTGTGGAGCGGTATTTAGTTTCGGTATCAAAGGGGGGCGAGAGGCAGGCCAGCGCTTTATCAGCCGGGTCGAGCTACTGTCACACCTGGCCAACGTCGGTGACGCCAAATCCCTGGTGATTCACCCCGCCAGTACCACCCATCATCGCATGGACGCTAAGGCACTGGACGCTGCCGGTATCTCTGAAGGCCTGATTCGCCTGTCGGTCGGCCTGGAAGACCCAGAAGACCTGATCGAGGATCTTGACCGGGCCTTGCATGCGTCACAAAAAGGCTGAAGGGGCGCTCACTATGGAACTGAAAACCCCTAGTGGGAATCTTTTTGGCTACACCGGTGCGCGTGCACACCAGAGCCAACAGGACGCGGTTGTTTTTATCCATGGCACCGGCATGGATCACACCGTCTGGGTGTTGCCATCACGCTATTTTGCCCACCACGGATATAACGTACTGGCGCTGGACCTGCCAGCGCACGGCCGCTCACAGGGCAGCCCCGCACCCACGATTGATGCCATGGCAGATGCGGTAATCGAGGCGATGGCAACAGCCAATATCAACAGCGCTGCCCTGGTGGGTCATTCTATGGGTTCGCTGGTCGCGCTAAACGCCGCCGCCCGTTATCCTGACTACGCACGCTCGCTGGTACTGATCGGCTCGACCGCACCGATGGGAGTACACCCCGATATGCTGCGCTATGCCGCCGACAACGACCACGGCGTTATCGACATGCTGACCTACTGGGGCTACAGCAAAGCAGCACAGTTGGGCGGCAACGAAAACCCGGGACTGTGGATGGCGGGCAATACCCTACGGCTTTTGGAACGCGCACCGGATGACCTGATCCACATCGATCTGGTCGCCTGTAAGGACTACGATACCGGCCTGAGCCATGCCGAAGCAGTGGCGTGTCCCACGCTCTTTATTCTCGGGGAACGCGACATCATGACGCCGGTGCGTTCTGCGCAGAAACTGATCAGCGCGGCAGCCAAAGCCCGGGTCTGCGTGCTGGAAGGCAGCGGTCACTCGCTGATGATGGAAAGACCCGATGCCTTGCTGGATGCTCTGATCACCATCGTCTGAAAAACCAATCGCAGGAGAGCAACAAACTTATGAGCGCCTTTCTGATTGCCGACGTACATCCGGCCGACATGGATGCCTATCGTGACAGCGGCTACCTTGAAGCTGTACCAAAGATTGCAGCGCGTTTTGGTGGCGTCTACCGTGCCCGCGGCGGGCAGCTCGAAAAACTGGAGGGCAACTGGCAACCCCGTCGGCTGGTGATAATCGAGTTCCCCAGCTGGGATAAGTTGCAGGCCTTTTGCCACTGCGGCGACTACCAGCCGTACCGGGAAATCCGCCAGCGCTTGGCCGATTCGAACATTGTCGCGCTTGAGGGTCTCGATACCCCGCTGGCTTGAATCACTGATAATTCGGGTAAACGAAACGCTATTGTCCTACCTGACTCTCAAGATGCGTCAGCACTTCTGGCGGTACGTGGGTTTCAGATTCTGACTCCGGGACTGTCCATACCAGTTGCAGCGCCGAGGTACCTTTTTTCTGGTAGTAATTAATCCACAACTCGTACCAGCCTGGCGCATCGATCACCAACGGTATGGGTGGAGACCAACGGTTGGAGTGAATCTCAGGATCTACCCAGATCTGCTGACCGCCAATCCGGGCTTTGACGCCATCGTTGGATTCGATCCTGAACATATAAGTGCCGGCCACTTCAAATCGGATCAGCCCGCGGATGTGGGCGGCCACCATCATCGCACGCTTGGCAGTCAGCACATTGCCGTCAACAGTCCGGTGGGCAATGTTATCCAGCGGCTTGCCGATGACCGGATTGCTCAGCACTTCAATATCGTCAACGTGTACCCGGCGCGCATAGTCATAAGTGACCGCGAGTCCCGGGCGTAACTCCGATACGGCTGGCTGGGGTGACCACAGGGTCGCGCCAACGACCGGATCCAGCGCGAGGCTGGCCGGTATTCCTACCAAGTAGCCGGCGAGAAGTACGACTATTTGCAGTAATCTCAATCGCTGACGACCGCCACAAACCGTCACCGTGAAAAGTTGCCCTTCTCTCATAGCACTTCCTGTTGCAAGCGATCTTTGCAGATCATCCATTAGCGTTCATTTTATACGCTTCATGCCCTTTGGGCCCAGACACTATGAATTGATCGCCAAAAAAAAGCCCCGCCGATGGGCGGGGCTTTGATACTGCTCGCAGGCGAGCTGGGAGACTTACATCATGCCGCCCATGCCGCCCATGCCGCCCATGTCACCGCCCGGCATCGGCATCGCCGGCTTATCTTCCGGCTGTTCCGCGACCATCGCCTCGGTAGTGATCATCAGACTGGCAATCGATGCAGCGTGCTGCAAGGCGACACGGGTCACCTTGGTCGGATCCAGGATACCCATGGCAATCATGTCACCATACTCACCCGAGCCGGCGTTATAACCATAGTTGCCGTCCTTGGAGCAGACCTGATTCAACACAACTGATCCTTCTTCACCAGCGTTGGCCACGATCTGACGCAGCGGCTCTTCAAGTGCCTTCTGGACAATCTTCACGCCCATGTCCTGGTCAGGATTGGCTCCCTTGACTCTGCCGATCGCTTCCACACATCGCACCAGAGCCACGCCGCCACCAGGAACAACACCTTCCTCCACGGCTGCGCGGGTCGCGTGCAGTGCATCTTCAACGCGGGCCTTTTTCTCTTTCATCTCGACTTCGGTTGACGCGCCCACCTTGATCACGGCGACACCGCCGGCCAGTTTGGCGACACGCTCTTGCATCTTCTCCTTGTCGTAATCTGAGGTCGCTTCCTCGATCTGGACACGAACCTGATTAACGCGCGCTTCGATATCGCTGGCAGAGCCTGCGCCATCGATGATGGTGGTGTTTTCCTTGCTGATCTGGACACGCTTGGCCGAACCAAGTTCTTCAAGCGTTGCCGCTTCAAGACTCATGCCGACTTCCTCAGAAATCACCTGGCCACCGGTCAGAACCGCAATATCCTGCAGCATCGCTTTGCGTCGATCACCAAAGCCCGGTGCCTTCACAGCGCAGACCTTGACGATGCCGCGGATGTTGTTGACCACCAACGTCGCCAGGGCTTCGCCTTCGATGTCCTCGGCAATGACCAGCAAAGGCCGGCTGGCCTTGGCGGTCGCTTCCAGCACCGGCAACATCTCGCGGATGTTAGAGATTTTCTTGTCGTGAATCAGGATCAACGGATCTTCCAGATCAGCTTGCATAGTATCCTGGTCGTTGATGAAGTAGGGCGACAGATAACCACGGTCAAACTGCATGCCTTCAACCACTTCCAGCTCGTTGTCAATGGTCTTGCCTTCTTCCACTGTGATGACGCCTTCTTTGCCGACCTTTTCCATCGCTTCGGCAATGATACCGCCGACAGATTCGTCTGCATTAGCAGAAACCGTACCTACTTGGGCGATTTCCTCGTAACCGGCGCAAGGCTTGGAAACCTCGACAAGTTGTTCGACTGCGGCGATTACTGCCTTGTCGATGCCACGCTTGAGGTCCATCGGGTTCATGCCGGCGGCTACCGCCTTCCAACCCTCACGCAGCATGGCCTGGGCCAGTACGGTTGCGGTCGTGGTGCCATCACCGGCCACGTCAGAAGTCTTGGAAGCCACTTCCTTGAGCATCTGCGCACCCATATTCTCGAACTTATCTTTCAGTTCAATTTCCTTGGCAACCGAAACACCATCCTTGGTCACGGTCGGTGCACCAAAAGACTTATCGAGCACCACGTTGCGACCCTTGGGGCCCAGCGTCACTCTTACAGCGTCCGCCAGAATGTTCACACCGCGAATCGTGGCTGCCCGGGCGGCTTCACCGAATTTCACTTCTTTAGCTGACATTATCTTGTTCCTTTAAAAATCAATGAGTATTTAATCGACTCAGGTGCAAAACACCTCAGCCCTCGATTACGCCCATGATGTCGTCTTCACGCATCACCAGCACGTCTTCGCCTTCAACCTTGACTTCGGTGCCCGAATACTTGCCGAACAGCACCTTGTCACCCGCCTTCACATCCGGAGTCAGTCGCTCACCGTTGTCCTGGCGCTTGCCATTGCCCACTGCCAGCACTTCACCGGTCATCGGCTTTTCAGCGGCGCTATCTGGAATGACGATTCCGCCGGAGCTGGTTCGCTCTTCGTCGAGGCGTCGCACCACAATACGATCGTGCAGTGGTCGAATATTCATCTGGTTTATCTCCTAAGGTATTGAGTAATAATGGAGTGGAAACTTGAGTCCAACGAGTGTTGGCACTCAACACACCTGAGTGCTAATAATAGGGATTATTCAGCCAGAGTTCAAGGGCCTGGCAGAAAATCAGTCGTCCAGGCGCCGAAATTCCCCCTCAACCGGATCCTGACGGGCGCCACCGGCACCCGGGTTTTGTGCTCCAGGCACCAACCGGGTAACCAACCAGCCCTGTATGAAACGCCGACGCAGTGGCGGCGTCAGACAGGCAAAACCCAAGGCATCGGTGAAAAACCCCGGAGTCAGCAACAGCGCGCCGGCAACCAGCAGTACCAGGCCCTCCATGATGGTCAGGGCGGGTAACTCGCCCTCACCCATGGCGACCCGAAAGCGATGTAATGCGGCCAGCCCCTGGCGGCGCACCAGGGCTGCGCCGGCCAGTGCCGTGCCCACAACCGCTGCTACTGTCCAGTAGGCGCCAATCAGGCCCCCTATCTCTATCAGGAGATAGATTTCAAGCAGCGGAATCAACAAAAATGCGAGAACGAGTAGCGGCATCACACGGGTTTTAGGGTTATGGCTATCGGCTAAAATAACCAGAAATGGGAACTTATCTGGAAAGCGGCCCGGCACACAGATTCTACGTCAATCTGGCCAACGTTAGAAAATGCTGACTCAAGCAACTTGATGCATCCGGGCATGCGAGAATTACTGCGTATGATGCCATTCCTATTCCAAGCCCGGGCCGATACCAGAGTTCTATAAGCCAACATGAATTCCACATTTTTTAGCCGCCAAAGGGCCCCCTTCAGGCACCAACTGCACGCCGCCTGGAAAACACCGGGCCAGGGCGTGTGCTCAGACCTTCGGTTTTGCCGAGGGCACCGCTATGGGCTTCGCCAAATTCTCTTTGGCTTTTTGCTGGTAGCTGTAACCACAGCCATACCAGCTCAGGAATCCGAGGAGTTGCTCGAACCCGAGCGCGCATTTGCCTTTTCAGCAAAGGTCGTCTCTGCCGATCAGATCGCTGTGACCTGGCAGATCGCGCCGGGGTATTACATGTACGTGGACAAGTTCCATTTCGAAAGCGATCCAAAAGGCGTAGCGCTTGGCGAGATCGTTTTTCCACCCGGCAAGATTAAGCAGGATGAGTTTTTCGGCGACGTCGAGATTCTTCAGGGTACCGCGCTGATCATGCTGGAACTTGAGCGTACAGCTGAAGATACGGGGCAGGTGAATCTCACCGCCCGCGGCCAGGGTTGTAATGAGCCGGTTGGGGTGTGCTACCCGCCCATGACTCACACCCTGGCCCTGAACCTGTTGACGCCGTCAGAGACAGCGCAGCAGCCGCAGGCGTCCACCAATGTTAACAGTGTCACTGACCTGCGCCAGTTACTGGGTATTGCCACGAACGAGCCTGAATTCCTCGACGTCGATGAGGCCTTTCACCTGGATATCAAGGCCAATGGCCCGCAGACACTGAGCGCGCGTTTCACCATCGCGCCAGGCTATTACCTGTATCAAGACAAGCTCAGTTTCCTAAGCGTCGGCAACCCAACACTTGCAGATTACAGCTTACCCGGCGGGAAGGCCAAACACGACCCCTACTTTGGGGATGTGGCAATATATTCGGCTGATTTCGCGGTAGACCTGGCATTGGCACGCGGTGCTGGCGACAAAGAAATGCGCGTGGATGCCAGTTACCAGGGTTGCGCGGAAAAGGGTATCTGTTACCCGCCGGTGAACAAGTCTTTCACCATTGCCTTGCCACAGCTTATCAGCGACGCTGTCGCAGCCACACCCACCACAGCGCCCGTACCCGAGAGCGCAGAGGATACGATATCGGGCAGCGCACTCGCCGGCTACCTGGCTGTAGCCTTTGGCACCGGACTGCTGCTCAGTTTTACCCCATGCGTCCTGCCGCTGATTCCGATCCTTCTGGGCAGTGTGGTTGGTCAATCCGGTGGCAGGCGGTTACGCGGGGCCACACTATCGGTGGTTTACGTGCTTGGCACGACGGTAACCTACGCAGCCATCGGTGCGGTGGCCGGAGCGACAGGAGACCAGTTACAGGCCTATTTTCAGAATATCTGGGCAATTGGCACGATCGCCCTGATCCTGTTGCTCATGGCTTTGTCGATGTTCGGCCTGTATAACGTTCAACTGCCCTCGGCGCTGCAGTCGCGGCTAAGTGCCAGCAGCCAACGCCTGGGTGGCTCGGCCGGCATGATCTTTGTGCTTGGCGCGCTCTCCGCCCTGATCGTTGGGGCCTGCGTGTCACCGTTGCTGATCTCGGTATTGAGCATTGCCATTTTGCACGGTGACCCCTGGCTGGGCGCCGCGCTGATGTCGGCACTCGCCTTGGGTATGGGTGTAATCCTCATCGCGGCCGGCGCTGGTGCCGGCTATCTCATTCCCCGCAATGGTCTCTGGATGGAACGAGTTAAGCAAATATTCGGTGTCATGCTACTCGGAGTCGCGATCTATCTGCTGGGCGCCGTGCCAGACGTGCCCGTGCTGCTGCTGTGGGCAGCGCTGTTCATTGTCACTGCGGTTTATCTGGGCGCGACCCGTGCGCTACCGGAACAGGCGTCGGGCTGGCAGATACTTTTTAAAGGGCTGGGGACGGTTCTGCTGGTCTGGGGCGTACTGGCAATGATCGGCGGCTTCAGCGGCAATCGAAATATCCTGGCGCCTGTATCGCTGGAATTGCTCGGGAGCCGAGGGTTAACACAGCCCGGGACCACAATAACCACTGCCCATTTCGCCCAGGTCGATTCCTTGTCAACACTGGACAATGCCCTAAAGTCAGCCAACGCCTCAGGCCACAAAGTGCTGCTGGACTTTTATGCCGACTGGTGTACCGACTGCATACGAATGGAGGAGTCCACTTTTCGCGATCCGGGCGTGACCGCAGCGCTTGCTGACTACCGTCTGCTGCAGGTAGACGTCACAGACCCCGATGACCCGAAAACCAGCGCCATAAAGAAGCGTTACGGCGTCTTCGGGCCACCGGCCATGCTGTTCTTTAATGCCAACGGCGACGAAAATACCGCCCAGCGACTCTACGGCTATAAAGGTGCCCAAGCGTTTGTTGCATTGCTAGAGACGCTCTAAATCTTGCGATGAAGCCCCGGGTTACCATCATGGCCTGGGGTCTTGGCGGAGTCTTGGCGCTTGCAATCGGGCTTTTCGCTGCGCATTGGCTTGGCAGCCGCTCGCCCACACCGGTGGGCGCTCAACTCGTGGCCTTTTCACTGCCGAGAAGTGATGGCCAGGTTTTCTCCTCAGAACAACTCGCCAACCGCGTTGTGCTCATCAACTTCTGGGCCACGTGGTGCGCGCCCTGCCGTACCGAGATACCACTGCTTATCGGCGCCCATGCACTGTACGCCCCGGTGCTGGCGGTGGTGGGGATCGCAGTCGATGACATTGAAGCGGTACGTCGGTTTGAGAACGAGATGGGCCTGGATTACACCTCGCTGATCGCCAAGACCGAAGGCCTGGCCCTGATGGCCCGTTATGGCAGCCCGGGTAATCTACCCTTTACACTGCTGTTCGACAGCAAGGGGCGCTTGCAGCACCACAAGACGGGCGAACTGACAGCAAATGACCTCGATCGATGGCTTGCTGACCTGCTTTGAGCCATCACTATCCGGCTCATAGTCGAGTTATTATTTTCGCCGAAAAATAGGCAAATTTCATCGAAATCGCGGATAAATGATCCGATCTGGACATAAAATGGAAAAATGGTGAGAATACTCATCTACCCACCCGAGCACTGACTGATGCCCGATATCCTGCTGTTACACGGACCGAACCTTAATTTGCTCGGTGAGCGAGAACCAGGCATTTACGGACGTCAGACCCTGGCCGATATTAACGAGCAGGCCGATTCACTGTGCTCCTCACGCGGTGCCACGCTTAAGGCCATGCAGTCCAACGCCGAGAGTGAGCTTGTGGAGTGGGTTCAGCGTGCCCCCGGTGATGGCGTGGGCTTCATCGTGATCAACCCCGCAGCTTTTACCCACACCAGCGTTGCTCTGCGCGACGCCCTGGCTGCGGTCAGCCTGCCTTTTATCGAAGTCCACCTGTCCAACCCACATGCCCGCGAAGCGTTCCGGCGCCAATCCTTTTTCTCCGACCTGGCCCAGGCTGTTATCTGTGGCTTCGGTCCGCGCGGCTACGAGGTCGCCATTGATGCGGCGCTGGATCAGCTGGGTTTCGCTGGGACAAAGGCCTGAGACGCAATCCATGGATATACGCAAGATAAAGAAACTGATTGAGATGCTCGAAGAATCTCAACTCAATGAGATCGAGATCAGCGAAGGTGAAGAATCGATCCGACTCAGTCGTGGAAGCACACCCTATACCGGCCCCGCCGGGCCAGGAGTCTTCGCGACGCCCGCCCCGTTGCCGGCCATCGCACCGGCTTACATCCCAGATGAAACCGGGGTAACAATTACAGAGCCGGCCGAATCATCCGACGAAGCGGGGGCCGTGCTCTCACCTATGGTCGGCACCTTCTACGCCTCTCCCAATCCTGAATCCAGGCCCTACGTCGAAATTGGGAGCAGCGTCAACGTGGGCGATACGCTGTGCATGATTGAAGCGATGAAGATATTCAATCACGTGGAAGCCGAGGTCAGTGGCGTGGTCCGCAAGATACTCAAACATAGCGGTGATCCGATCGAATACGGCGAAGCGCTGTTTGTTATTGACGAAGACAGCGCCTGAGCAAACGCCCATGATTGACAAATTGGTGATCGCGAACCGCGGCGAGGTTGCACTGCGGATTCTGCGGGCCTGCGGAGAACTCGGCATCCAAACCGTGGCGCTGCATTCTGAAGCCGACGCCGATACCAAGTATGTGCGTCTCGCCAAGGAGTCGGTTTGCATCGGACCGGCCCCTGCAGCAGCAAGCTACCTCAACATCCCGGCCGTGATCGCAGCGGCTGAAGTGACCGATGCCAGTGCTATCCACCCGGGTTATGGTTTTCTGGCTGAAAATGCTGATTTTGCAAAGCACGTAGAAGAAAGCGGCTTTATTTTCGTCGGACCAGCGCCCGAAACTATTCGTCTGATGGGGGATAAAATCTCGGCGATCAAAGTGATGCGTGAGGCCGGGGTGCCCTGTGTACCGGGCTCCGATGGGCCCCTGCCGGACGATGCCGACGCAATCATGCGCATCGCCGCTGACATTGGCTACCCGATCATCATCAAGGCTACTGCCGGGGGTGGTGGCAAAGGTATGCGAGTCGTCCATACCGAAGCCGCCCTGCTGAATGCGTGGCAACTGACACGCAGTGAAGCCCAGGCGGCGTTCGCTAACGACACTGTTTACATGGAACGCTACCTGGAAAAACCGCGGCACATCGAGTTTCAGGTCCTCGCCGACACCCAGGGCGACGTGGTCATTCTTGGAGACCGTGACTGCTCGATGCAGCGCCGTCACCAGAAGGTGCTGGAGGAAGCCCCAGCGCCGGGAATTACTGACGACATGCGCCACGAGATGGGGGAACTCTGCGCCAATGCCTGCCGCCTTATCGGTTACCGCGGTGCCGGCACCTTCGAGTTTCTATTTGAGCGAAATGAGTTCTTCTTTATTGAAATGAATACCCGTTTGCAGGTCGAACACCCGGTGACCGAGGCCATTTCCGGTATTGATATCGTCCGCGAACAGATCCAGATCGCAGCCGGCGAACCTCTCAGCGTGCGTCAGGACGATATTCATCTACGTGGTCACGCCGTGGAATGCCGGATCAACGCGGAAAATCCAGATACCTTCATGCCCTCACCGGGGCGTATCACCCAGTACCATCAGCCCGGTGGGCCCGGTATCCGGGTCGACTCGCACATCTTCAATAACTACCGGGTGCCGCCCTACTACGACTCACTGATTGCCAAGGTGATTGCCTATGGCGAAACACGTGAACAGGCTCTTGTGCGCATGAGCGGGGCACTGCGGGAAATGGTCATCGACGGTATTGATACCAATATCACCCTGCAGCGACGGCTGGTAAACGATGCTGCCTTCCGGCAACAGGCGCTGGATATTCATTACCTGGAACGCCAGTTATCCAGTTGAGCAGTAGTTCCGTCGCAAACGCAGCAGGACCAACTGGGGCATACTGGCTGCAAATCTCTGTCACGGTAGCCTGTGATGTGGCGGACTGTGTAGACGAGGCTCTCGAAGCGCTCGGGGCTATCGCGGTGAGCCGAACAGACGCTGGCGACTCGCCGCAGTTCGATGTAGCCGAACCCGGTGATCCCCGCTGGGCTTTGCAGACAGTAACCGGAGTATTCGACCCAAGCATGGATGTCGGCGCCTGCACAACGATGCTAACTGGGATTGTTGGCGAACAAACCACAGTACAAGTCAATCAACTTGCCGACCAGGACTGGGAACTGTGCGGCCGAACCCAGTTTCAGCCCATCAAAATCAGCGACCAGTTGTGGGTTTGCCCACCCTGGCAGGCTGCTCCCGATACCAACGCTTTGAGCCTTGTTATTGCCCCAGGACTTGCTTTCGGAACGGGCACCCATCCGACCACACAACTGTGCCTGACCTTGCTCGAAGAATTAACACTTAAGGGCTGCTCGGTGCTGGATTGGGGTTGTGGCTCAGGCATCCTTGCGGTAGCGGCCTTGCGCATGGGGGCCACACAGGCGACTGCGGTAGACCTTGACCCACGAGCCCTAACCGCTACCCAGGAAAACGCCAAACGCAACAGAGTCAAGCATGGCCTGTCAGTCATGTCGGTGGACCAACTACCTCACGACTTAGGTTACGACATAGTGCTTGCCAACATCCTTGCAGGCACGCTTATTTCCCTGGCACCAACACTCGATCGGCATCTGTCCCCGGGCGGTACCCTGATTCTCAGCGGGGTGCTACCGGCGCAGGCCGATCGGGTACAGCAGGCATTTGCACAGTACAATTTCAGACTCTTGCATCGCGATGACTGGGTCGCGCTGCAGGGACAACGCACCGCTGGCTGAAACCGACCGATGACCACTACCGCACACGCCTCATTGCAAACCCGTTGCAGTTACTGCGACACCGTACTCGCCGTTACCGCAAAGCAGTTGCAATCAGACTCTGGGCTACTGGCCTGCAGCGATTGTGGCAAAGTCTTCAACGCTGCCTGGAATCTCATCGATCAGGTAGCTAATCCAGCGCAACTTGCTCAACCGATTGATACGGTTGAACGTTCGACCGTGTCGCCGACCCCTGAGCTGCGACCCTTTAAGTCCCAACGCGTGACGGGGACAGGCGTGCGTCGAGAAGGGAACGAGGCGCAACCGGCACCGAGCGCCACATCAGAACCGCTGGTTTGGGAGAACCTCGATGTTATGTTGGGCGGTCGCAACGAGCCCAGACTCAATGCTACGAACGGCACGGAGGCGCTGACTGCGCCCCCACGCCAGGCAAATACGCCCGCTGAGGGATCCGGGTGGGCCTGGCCATTGGCTGGTATATTCATTGCGTGCCTGGCGCTCTTCACCCAGGTACGCTTTGGCCTGCTAGAAGAAATCGCCAGTGTTACCTCAGCGCGGCCAGCCCTTAACGCCTTGTGCCGCTATACCGATTGTGAACTACCCCAGGCCCTAACGGGCCCGACCATCGTGGTGACTCATACCAGCATAGACCTGCATCGACACCTACCGAAGGCTCTGATTGTACGCGTCCACCTGCAGAACCGGAGCCATAGTGCACAAGGCTATCCTGCACTCGAACTCACGCTGAATGGCCGATCCGGAAAGGTGCTGGGCCGGCGAAGTTATTTGCCACGTGAATTTAGCGTCGTTGATGAATCGGTGCGGATTGGCGGCAACCGTACCGCCGTTGTCACACTGATACTGGCCCAACCGGACCCTGCAGCAAGTGGTTTTAGCGCGCGTGTGGTGCGCTCCTGAAATGCCTGATTCCACTGTCCACAACCAACCCTTGGCCAGCCTCACCATTGGCAATCTGACACTAGCCGGAAGGGTGCTCGCCGCCCCCATGGCCGGGGTTAGCGATCAACCCTATCGCACACTGGCACGGCGTTACGGCGCTGCACTCGCGGTTAGTGAAATGGTGACCTCGGCTCCCGAGCTGCGCCAGTCCGAAAAATCCCGCCGGCGTACCACACACGATGGTGAGACCGGTCCCATCAGTGTGCAATTACTTGGCGCAGATCCGCTACAAATGGCTAGCGCAGCGCGGGAAAATGTCGCCCGTGGTGCCCAGATTATCGATATCAACATGGGCTGCCCAACAAAGAAAGTCTGCAAGCGACTGGTGGGCTCAGCGCTTATGCGGGACGAACCACTGGTGGCACGAATCCTGGAAGCGGTGGTTCAGTCTGTTGATGTACCAGTCACTTTGAAGATACGAACTGGCTGGGATAGGGTCTCGCGAAATGCCCCGGTAATCGCCTGTATTGCCGAGCAAGCCGGTATTCGGGCACTGACCGTTCATGGCCGTAGCCGGCAATGCAAATACCATGGCCCCATCGACTATGACACTATCACCGAGGTCAAGGCGGCAGTATCGATCCCGGTGATCGCCAACGGTGATATCGATACCCCTGAGCATGCCCGGCGGGTCCTGCAAGTCACAGGGGCCGATGCAGTCATGGTCGGTCGGGCGGCTCAGGGACAACCCTGGCTGCTGGGGCGTATCAGTAGTTTTCTGGATCGAAACCAGGATCCAGGTGATCCGCCACTGGCGGAAAAATACGATACGCTGCGCGGCCACCTGGATGCGCTGTACAGTTTCTACGGCTGTGACTACGGAGTGCGGATCGCCCGCAAGCACTTCCAGTGGTACGTTGCACGGCTTAGCCCACATAACCCTTTTTGCCGGTTGTTTAACCGTGCCTCAAGTCCGAGCGCCCAACAGGCACTGGTTGCGGCTTTTTTTGATAACTTAACCTCACGCGATCCCTGTCGCGAACCATGAAACCCGTCCGAGCCCAGCCCCTAGGTGAGTGTGTACGCCAGTCACTGGCGGTCTATTTCGCCGACCTCGAAGGAACAGAAGCGCAGAACCTGTACCCACTGGTTATTGGCGAGATCGAAAAACCCCTGCTGGAAACTGTGATGCACCAAGCCAGGGGCAACCAGTCCCGGGCGGCCCGCATGCTGGGTATTAACCGCAATACGCTACGGAAAAAACTCGCCCACTATGGACTGAGCTGAAACAAGGCCTGGTTGCAGATACAGCACACGTCCAGCCAGGCCGGTTGGAACATTTTTTAACTGCGATGATGAGTAAACACCATGAGCGAGAACGACCGCATACCCATACAACGGGCACTGATCAGTCTATCTGACAAAACCGGCGCCGCCGAATTCGCTGGCCGGCTCGCGGCGCTTGGTATCGAGATACTCTCTACCGGTGGCACCGCCCAGTTGCTCCGGGACAATGGCCTGGACGTTGTAGAAGTATCGGACTACACGGGTTTTCCGGAGATGATGGGCGGGCGGCTAAAGACGCTGCACCCGCGCATCCACGGTGGCCTGCTGGGCCGTCGTGGCATCGATGATGATGAGATGGCTGCCCATGGTATCAGACCCATTGATCTTGTCGCCGTAAACCTCTACCCCTTTGCGCAAACCATTGCCCGACCAGACTGTACTCGGGCCGAGGCCATTGAGAATATCGACATTGGCGGCCCGACCATGTTGCGCGCTGCAGCCAAAAACCAGGCGGCGATCACCGTTATCGTAGACAACGCTGATTACGCCGCCGTCGCGACAGAGATCGAAGATACCGGAGGCGTTTCACGCTCTACTCGTGAACGCTTGGCAGCGCGAGCCTTCAGTCACACGGCTCAGTATGACGGCATGATCTCCAACTACCTGACACAGGATGAAGGGCACAGCTTCCCGGCAACACTCAACCTGCAGTTCACTCGCCGTGAGATCATGCGCTATGGTGAAAACCCACACCAGTCGGCCGCGTTCTATCAAGAACATCAGCCGCTGCCTGGCACTCTGGCATCAGCTGAGTTGCTGCAAGGCAAGTCGCTTTCGTTCAACAACGTCGCAGATGCAGACGCAGCGCTGGAATGCGTCAGTGCTTTTGCCGAAACGGCCTGCGTGATCGTGAAGCACGCCAACCCCTGTGGCGTCGCTGTGGCCGCAACGGGCGTGGATGCTTATCAGGCGGCCTATGACACCGACCCCACTTCAGCCTTCGGTGGCATCATCGCCTTTAATCAGGAACTGGATGGCACCACCGCAGCGCTGATTCTCGAGCGCCAGTTTGTTGAAGTCATTATCGCATCAGCTTTTACGGGTGAAGCACTGACCGCCCTGTCGACCAAACCCAACGTACGGGTAATGCAGGTTCAAGCCATCGATGCCGATGCTTTCGCACAGCAGAACTTCAAGCGGGTGGGTGGTGGACTGCTGGTACAGCAGCAGGATCTGGGCCGGGTCACGGCATCCGATCTCAAGGTCGTCTCAGAACGTGCACCCAGTGCACAAGAAACCCGCGACCTGCTGTTTGCCTGGACGGTTGCCAAGTTCGTCAAGTCCAATGCGATTGTCTATGCCGCTGACCAGCGCACAATTGGCGTGGGAGCCGGGCAGATGAGCCGGGTCTACTCGGCGCGGATAGCCGGAATCAAGGCCGCCGATGAAAACCTCGAAGTAGCTGGATCAGTTATGGCCTCAGACGCATTTTTTCCATTCCGCGATGGTATCGATGCCGCAGCGCAGGCAGGCATCCGCGCGGTGATTCAGCCAGGCGGTTCGCAGCGGGACGAGGAAGTGATCAGCGCAGCCAATGAACACCGGATGGCGATGGTCTTCACCGGCATGCGCCATTTCCGGCACTGAAGATGAAAATTCTGGTAGTCGGTGGTGGTGGTCGGGAACATGCACTGGCCTGGAAGCTTGCCTCATCACCGCGGGTCGATGTCGTGTACGTCGCCCCGGGCAACGCCGGAACTGATGGCGAGGCGGGTGTCGAAAACCTAGCCGTTGCGGCTGATGATATCGGCGCTCTGCTTGGCGCTGCGCAGAAACGACAGATCGACCTGACCATTATTGGACCCGAGGTCCCGCTGGTCAATGGCATCGTCGATCGCTTCAGTGACGCTGGCCTCGCCTGCTTTGGTCCACGTAGCGGCCCGGCCCAACTGGAGGGATCGAAAAGTTTCACCAAAGCTTTTCTTGAGCGCCACAAAATCCCAACGGCTAACTGGCGCTCTTTTACGGACGCGCAACTCGCCCGTGACTGGATTCGGACACAGCCGGTGCCGATGGTGATCAAGGCTGATGGTCTCGCTGCCGGAAAAGGGGTTATCGTAGCCCATGACCGGGCGCAAGCGCTGGAGGCGGTCGATGAGATCCTGGTGCGCCAACGCTTCGGGGCCGCGGGCCAACGGTTAGTGATCGAAGAGTTCCTTGAAGGGGAAGAGGTGAGTTTTATCTGTGTCACCGCCGGCACACAGGTGCTGCCGCTGGCAACATCGCAGGACCACAAGGCGCGCGAGACGGGAGACCGCGGACCGAACACGGGAGGAATGGGCGCCTACTCACCCGCACCTCGTGTCACCGCGGCGCTGCACCAGCGCATCATGGATGATGTGATTCAGCCCACGGTAAAAGGTCTTGCCGACGAGAATATGCCGTACACGGGATTCCTCTATGCCGGGCTGATGATCGACGCATCGGGAAACCCCCGAGTGCTGGAATACAACTGCCGTTTCGGCGACCCTGAAACCCAGCCTATCCTGATGCGCTTGCGTTCGGATCTGGTCGAACTGTGCGAAGCCGCCCTGGCGGGGAAACTGGACAACTATCATGCCGTATGGGACCCGCGTTTTGCTCTCGGGGTGGTGATGGTAGCCGAAGGTTATCCAGGCGATTACGCGCGCGGTGACCAGATCAGCGGACTTAAACAAGCCCAGTCGGATAACATCAAGGTTTTCCATGCAGGGACTCGCCAGGATGAGGATCACATTGTCACCGATGGTGGTCGCGTGCTTTGTGTCACCGCCCTGGGAAAAACCGTCCGCGAGGCGCAAGACCTGGCCTACCAAACGGTCAACACCATCAACTGGCGTGGTGCCGCCTGGCGGCCGGATATCGGCTGGCGCGCGGTCAAACGACACGATACCCACTCAACCTGAAAACGCAATCACATGACTACACCTTTCGTCGCAGTACTGATGGGCTCCGACTCGGACCTGAAGACGGTACAGAACACTTTGGACACACTAGACACCCTGGGCATTGTCTGGGAAGTGCGGATCACCTCGGCCCATCGTACCCCGGCAGATACCCACCGCTATGTCCAAGAGGCGGATGAGCGTGGTTGCGCGGTATTCATTGCCGCAGCAGGACTTGCTGCCCACCTCGCCGGAACAGTCGCTGCACTGACCATACGACCGGTCATCGGCATCCCCATGGATGGCGGACCGCTCAACGGACAAGATGCACTCCTGTCTACGGTACAGATGCCTGGCGGTGTGCCGGTGGCGTGCGTAGCGATTGGCAAGGCCGGGGCGAAAAACGCCGCTTACCTCGCGGCACAGATCATGGCCACAGCGGATACAGACTTGGCGGTGCGCCTGACTCAGCAACGCGAGGCTGACGCCCAAGCCGTACGTGACAAAAACCAGGCTTTGCAGGCATCACTGGAATCGACAAGCAACTGACCAGGAATCCGTCACTCGCCGCGCACTGTGTCGTTAGCGGTGGCGTGATCGCCTATCCCACCGAGTTCTGTTTCGGCTTAGGCTGCGACCCCATGAACCAAGCCGCAGTGCGTCGAGTGCTTGCGCTCAAGCGTCGATCGTGGCGCCAGGGGCTGATCGTTATTGCGGATCACCCACTGCGCTTGCGCGGTCTCGTCGACATGGCAGATTCACAACTTCTTGCCGGCCCGCTTGCCTCGTGGCCTGGCCCCTATACCTGGCTGTTACCCGCGCGCCCTGGCGCCCCGACCTGGCTACGCGGCCAACACGACACCGTGGCGGTACGGGTCAGTGCGCATCCACTGGTGCAAAAGCTGTGTCACGAAAGCGGCACTGCATTAGTCTCTACCAGTGCGAACAGTAGCGGCCGACCGCCGCTGCGCCGCGGGCCGGCGGTTCTGGCCCAGTTTGGCGACCAGATTGACTGTATTCTTGACGGGCACGTAGGAACCGCGCTGGGGCCGAGCACAATAACCGATGCGGCCACTAACAGAATCCTTCGCAATACCTGATATCCAGAGCCTCAATCACCATGACCCAACCGGTTGCCATCGACGAGGTTAAAACTTACCTGACCGATCTGCAGGATCAGCTGTGCAGTGAGCTGGCTGATGCCGATGGTGATGCAGCGCGGTTTCATGAAGACCTCTGGACCCAGAAAAACGGTGGTGGTGGCCGGACCCGTGTCCTTCGCGACGGCCACGTCTTCGAACAGGCCGGGGTGAATTTCTCCCATGTTCGTGGCAATGCATTGCCCGGCGCGGCGTCTACCCGGCACCCGGAACTTGCTGGAACCCCATTCCAGGCGATGGGGGTATCACTGGTGGTACACCCACAAAACCCTTTTGTTCCGACCTCGCACATGAACGTGCGTTTTTTCTGCACCGAAACCTCTGGCAAGCCGACTTGGTGGTTTGGTGGGGGCTTTGACCTGACCCCGACCTACGGCTTCGTCGCCGATACGCTGCACTGGCATCGCACAGCCCAGGCAGCCTGCACCCCGTTTGGTGCGGATCTGTACCAACGATTCAAGCGCTGGGCTGACGAATACTTCTATCTGAAACATCGAGATGAGCAGCGTGGCGTGGGAGGGCTTGTTTTTGATGACTACAGCGAGGGCGGTTTTGATAACGCCTTCGCCCTGACCTGCAGTATTGGCGATCACTACCTGCCAGCTTATCTGCCGATCGTACAGGAACGAGTGACTACCCCATTTACGGTCGAGCACAAGGATTTTCAGTTGTACCGCCGTGGACGCTATGTCGAATTCAATCTGGTGTATGACCGTGGTACCTTATTTGGTCTGCAAAGCGGCGGGCGTACCGAGTCGATACTGATGTCCCTGCCGCCCCGTGTGGCCTGGCGTTATGACTGGAAGCCGCAACCCGGAAGCCCCGAGGAAAGCCTGACACGAGATTTTCTCAAGCCACGCGACTGGCTGGCCGAAGAAACAGCAACAAATCCTGGCTAAGCTGACTACGCGTGGCTAGAATTTTCTATACCTCGCTGTTATGGCTGGCACTCCCTGTGCTGCTAGTCCGTCTGGCGTTACGCATCCTGCAGAATCCAGCGTACCGATTCCGACTCGCTGAACGCTTTGGCGGCGGCAGTCATCCGTCACGACCATACGATATATGGGTACATGCGGTATCGGTGGGTGAAACCAACGCCGCGACCCCACTGGTTCAACAGATGTTGAACTTAGTACCAACGCCACGCGTCTTAATCACGACGATGACACCAACCGGCGCAGAGCGCGTGTTCGCAACCTTCGGTGACAAAGTCTGTCATCGCTACATCCCCTATGACTATCCATTCGCTGTCGATCGCTTTCTCGATCAGATTCAGCCACGAATGCTGGTGCTGATGGAAACCGAAATCTGGCCGAACCTGATCAATCGCTGCAACAAACGGAATATCAAAGTCGCTATGGCCAATGCCCGGCTGTCCGAAAAATCCGCACGCGGTTACCGGATGGTGCTGCCGCTGATTCGCAGTGCACTGGATTCGATATCGGTATTCGCAACCCAGTCGGTTGCCGACCAAAAGCGCCTGCTGACACTGGGTGTTGATGCCTTGAAAGTTCATCGGACCGGCAGTATGAAATTTGAGATACACCTGCCTGCAAGCCTGAACGAAGTGGCGCAAGCTGTGCGCCGGGACTGGGGACCTAACCGGCCGGTGGTCATCGCCGGCAGCACTCATGAAGGGGAAGAGGCGTTACTGCTGCAATTACTGGCCAAACTGCAAAAATCATTCCCAGACCTGCTGCTGGTCATCGCGCCACGACACCCCGAGCGTTTTGATACGGTATCGCGCCAGGCAATGAAAGCCGGATTCAAGATCAGTCGGCGCAGCCGGCAAACGGGAGCTTTGGATCCGGGCGTCGCGGTTCAGATTGCCGATACGATGGGGGAATTACCCACGCTCTATGGTGCCGGTGATATTGCCGTAGTGGGTGGCAGCCTGATCCCTATTCGTGGCATCGGTGGTCACAATATTCTTGAGGCCTGTGCAGTTGGTGTACCGGTGGTCTTCGGGCAAAATATGAGCAATTTTCTTGAGATCAGCGCCTTGGCACTGACTCACAATGCGGGATACCAGATCAAAAATGCTGATGCTTTGTCTATCTGCCTTACCACTTTACTTAAAGATGCCAACCTGCGAGCCACAATTGGTGAGAACGGTCGAATTATGGTTGCACGAAACACTGGCGCAACACAAAAGACCCTGGAACTACTGATACCCCTGTTTACAGGTGATTAAAACTCGTGTCACCATCAACCGTTATGCAACTCTCTTGAGAATCTCATTTAATACCGCGAAACAATGGTAAAGGTTCAATTTTCTAACTAAGCTTTTTGTTTTTTCGTTGTTACATACTAGTTGTTACTTATCATTGTTGAACCTCTAGATTTTTCTCGCGCAAGATTTATAGCCGAAATTTTTTGTAAAATAATTTCGTCCTCTTGACACGTACAAAAAAAACAGGGCGTGGTTCGCTTGACATTTAACTTTGCATGACTATAGTTCGCCTTCAAGGGATAAACAAAGTGTGCTTATCCCAAAGTTTACCGGTATGCTTCCTCGTTTCATTAGATCATGATCAAGTCAATGTATACGGGAGACGCAAAGTGGTATCGCTGATAGAGGCGATGTGTCGATAAGCCCAATACCGGATCCACTCACTGATCCGTTCGTACATCAACCCTAAGCAGGAGGCCATTATGGCGGCAAAGAAAAAGGCGACCAAGAAACGAGCAGCATCAAAGAAACGCGTAACGAAGAAGAAAGCCACTAAGAAGAAGGCAACGAAGAAGAAAGCCACTAAGAAGAAGGCAACGAAGAAGAAAGCCACTAAGAAGAAGGCAACGAAGAAGAAAGCCACTAAGAAGAAAGCCACTAAGAAGAAGGCCACTAAGAAGAAGGCCACTAAGAAGAAGGCGGCCCGGCGGCGCTGATTGAAAAAACCTGCCCCATGAAACGGGCGGGCCAAAAAGGCGACGGCGTGAGCCGTCGCCTTTTTTATCGCTCCGCCGCGCTGCGGTAGCGACGACCCAATACGGCGATCACCCGATAAGTCCAGTCAATCTCGCCGCGGGACTGGGTCCTGGGAAATGACAGATTCACGATAAAATCGCGGGCCTCGCCAGGGGGCACGGCCAATACCAAACGCGGTGAATCTGTACCTAGCACCTGACAATCTCGGGCCTCGCCTTGGTCGGATGGGTGGCAATCGCGTAACTGGACCTCAAGGACAACTTCCACAATCTGTGCATCGCTGGCCTGATTCGCAAGGCGACCGGAAAGATCAAAGCTACCAGCATAACCAGGTTTAAAATGCGCCTTCGAGAGCAGCACATCGCCAGGTGATATCAATGCAGACCCGCGCTCTTTTTCCCCAGAGTTCAACTGCAACATAAGAATCGCGCCGGCCAAAAGAGCAGCAAACAACCCAAAGGCCGTTCGCGGATGACGTCCCGCGACTACTATGAGCGCCAACGCAATGATGCCAAGTAACAACCAGTGCATTTAAAGTGAACTTATTTGCCAACGAATGGTATATATACCATCATTGTTTCAGCCTCGACGTATAACGCTGTCCCGCGTGAACCTTTAAGAAAGCCGCTGATGGAAAACACCCAGGGCCTGACATCTGTTAGGGCCAATATTCCCAGACTCGCTGCACAAGCCCGGGCAGCAGTACAGCCGCCACTAAGCGCGAACGAGCAGTCCTTGTTGGAACAGGAAATTACCGCCCTGCTCAATGAGCAAAACGCGGTACTGGTCGCGCACTACTACGTCAACAGCGAGTTGCAGGATCTTGCCGAGGCAACCGGCGGCTATGTGGCTGACTCCCTGGAGATGGCACGTCTTGGACTGGAGCATCCAGCAAGCACCGTGGTTGTCGCCGGAGTACGGTTTATGGGGGAGACTGCAAAAATCCTGAGTCCCGAAAAACGGATCCTTCTGGTGGAGTCGTCAGCCGAATGTTCGTTGGACCTGAACTGCCCCTCTGAGGATTTTTCGACCTTTTGCGACCAGCACCCGAAACGGACTGTAGTGGTCTATGCCAATACCAGTGCGGCGGTAAAAGCCCGCGCTGACTGGGTAGTTACCTCCTCAATTGCGCTGGAGTTGATCCGGGATCTGACAACACAGGGTGAAAAACTGATCTGGGCGCCGGACAAATACCTGGGTGACTACGTCCAGAAACAGACCGGTGCCGACATGCTGCTATGGCACGCCAGTTGTATCGTGCATGAAGAATTCAAGGGTGAGGTACTTGTCAACCTTAAGGCCCAATACCCCGACGCCAGAGTGCTAGTGCACCCGGAATCGCCACCATCGGTGATCGCGCTGGCTGATGTCGTGGGCTCAACCGGTCAGTTAATCCAGGCCGCCCAAGACCTCGAGGCAACACTTTTTATTGTGGCGACAGAAGAGGGCATTCTGCACAAAATGCGCCAAAGTGCGCCGGGCAAGCGCTTTCTTGAAGCGCCTACCGCGGGGGCAGGCGCCACCTGCGAAAGTTGCGCCCATTGCCCATGGATGAAAATGAATGATCTATCGCGCCTGGCACAAGCGTTGCGTCACGGAACTGGCGAGGTATTGCTCGACGAATCGGTGCGAGCACAGGCCGCGATTCCTATCCAGCGCATGATTGCGTACGGTCGTAAACACTCTGGGGCGCGCTGACTCACCGATGCGTTACCAGCGCGGCTTGCTTCCTGGCGCTACCGAGCGTATCGGTATACTGCTGGTTAATCTGGGTACGCCCAATACACCGACCGCAACAGCGGTTCGCCGTTACCTCGCCGAATTCTTGCACGATCACCGAGTGATCGAACTCAGCCGTTGGCTGTGGTGCCCGTTCCTGCATGGGGTAATTTTACGGTTGCGACCTCAGCGCAGTGCGGCTGCCTACCAAAAAATATGGCGCGACGATGGCTCACCTCTGATGGCGTTGTCGCGGTGCATTGCACAGGAACTCGACGAGCTGCTCAGGCAACGCCATGGCGATGCAGTAAAGGTCGCACTGGCCATGCGCTACGGCCAGCCCTCGATCCATGCCACACTGAATGAACTGGTGACAGCGGGTGTTGAGCGAATCGTGGTATTGCCACTTTACCCGCAGTTCTCCTGCAGCACGACCGCTTCAGTTTATGACGCGGTTACCCGAACTCTTGGAAAGTGGCGCAATCTTCCAGCACTGCACCTGGTACGAGACTATCACCTCGACGAAGGCTATTTAGATGCCCTGACAGCATCGGTTCGCGAGCACTGGTCGAGCCACCCTCGGGCAGAAAAACTGGTGATTTCCTTTCATGGCACGCCCCAACGATATGCTGACCAAGGGGATCCCTACCGGTCCCAGTGCGAGGCTACGGCCACAGCGCTGTCACACCGCCTTAAACTGAATCCTGATCAATGGGTGCTGTCATTCCAGTCACGCTTTGGCCGAACACCATGGTTGACCCCCTATACCGACCAGACTTTGACTCGGTTAGCAAAGGCCGGCATACCTAGCATTGATATTATCTGCCCGGGCTTTGCTGCAGACTGCCTGGAAACGCTTGAGGAGATCGTACGAACAAACTCTGAAAAATTCCGCCAGGCCGGCGGCCAAGATTTTTCCTACATCGCCTGCCTGAATGACCGCGTTGACCACATAAAGGCACTCGCTGCCATTACCGAACGTGCGGCGGGCAACTGGCTGACACACCACCTGAACTGAACACCACCGGCAGACGGTCCTTAGCGGCTGCCTGAGCGCAGGGCGCTGATGACCGGCGCAGTCTGTGGCCGATGCTGGTGCCAGATCCAGAAGGATTCAGCAGCCTGCTCCACCAGCATCCCCAAGCCGTCGACCGCGCGAACAGCACCGGCGTCCATGGCCCAGCGCATAAAAGGCGTCGGCTGATCAGCATAAGCCAAATCATAGGCAAGCGCGCCGTTTGCAAAAATCCCATTCGGCAGATCGGGTACCTCACCCATCAGACTCGCCGCGGTAGCATTGATGACCAGATCAAAGGCGTCCGATGATAAATCTTCTAAGTTGCAGGCGGCGCTACCGATCGGCGAGGCGAACGCTGCTAACAACTCCCGAGCCCGCGACAAAGTGCGGTTGGCAATCACGAGTTCGCCGGGGCCGCTATCAATCAAGGGCTGAAAAATACCCCGGGCAGCGCCACCGGCGCCCACCACCAACACGCGAGCGCCTGCGCACGAAAACCCCAGGTTTTTCTGAATATCACGCATCAATCCCACGCCATCCGTGTTGTCTCCGTGGATCACATCGCCAGCAGAGAAAGACAAGGTATTAACAGCCTGCGCTAGCTGGGCGCGATCAGTCAGTTTGTCTGCCAGACGCCACGCCGCCTGTTTGAACGGCACCGTGACGTTGGCGCCAGCAATGCCACCGGCGCGGATGTTGCGAACCCCCTGCTCGAAAGCGCCAGGGTCCAGAGCAATGGCCTCATAGGAAAGCGATACACCGCACTGTCGAGCAAAATCCTCGTGAATTTGTGGCGACTTGCTGTGTGCGACCGGATGGCCAACTACAGCAAAACAGCGCTTTTGCTTCTGAAAATCAAAAAGATCGGTCATCGTTTTAGCTGAAGCGTACCGCCCGCACTGGCGGTACAAAGCACGCTATAGTCGCACATTCAGCCTTGAGCATACCGCACTGTGACTCAAAACCAATGGAGCCAAGTGAAATGATAGCCTCACCGGCTGCCGTAATCGAATCATTTGACCGGGTCCGGGTCATCGACTCCCATACAGGTGGGGAGCCCACTCGCCTGGTAATCGACGGCGGCCCGGATCTGGGCACTGGGAGCCTTGCCCAGCGCCGTGAAACCTTTCGAGACCAATACGATTCCTTCCGCGCAGCAGTAGTGAACGAACCGCGGGGAAGCGATGTCTGGGTTGGCGGCCTCCTTTGCCAACCGGATCACTCTGAGGCCGTCACAGGCGTGATTTTTTTCAATAATGTCGGGGTTTTGAATATGTGCGGCCATGGCACCATCGGTCTCGCTGTGACCCTGGCTTATCTGGGCAAACTGACTCCCGGGGCCCATTTGATCGACACGCCGGTTGGCGTTGTAACCGCGACCCTCCACGAGGGCAACCGAGTTACCGTGACCAATGTGCCCAGTTACCGTTTCCGGGCCGACGTGGTATTGAACCTGGGCGGTAACGTCACAATTCGCGGCGATATTGCCTGGGGTGGCAACTGGTTTTTTCTGGTCAAGGAACATGCTGAAAGAGTGCACTTTGACAACATTGCACGCCTAACCGAAATCGCCGAGTCAATCCGTAGCGCGTTAATACATGAAAACATTAGCGGTGAGAACGGCGGTGAAATCGATCACATTGAACTGTTTGGGCCCGCCGATGATCAGGCAGACAGTCGAAACTTCGTACTCTGTCCAGGGGGCGCTTATGATCGCTCGCCGTGTGGCACCGGTACCAGTGCCAAACTGGCCTGCCTGATGGCTGACGGCACCCTTGCGCCAGGTGAGACATGGCGTCAGCAAAGCATTGTGGGTAGCGTTTTTGAGGCACGTGGCGAATGGGACAATGGCCGGGTCATACCCCATATCACGGGTTCTGCGCATATTAATGCTGAAGCTACTCTTATCTTCGACCCCACCGATCCATTCCGGATGGGTATAACCTCCTGACCATACCGGAGCTCCTGTCGGTGAGAACCGTGCAGCCGACACAACTATGGGTCCCGCGCCCACACTAATCCAAACGGCGGTTGACGAGCTGCCAGCGGCCTTGCGCTCACTGGTCAGCGCTCATCTTTCTCGCCTGGGCAAACCCTACGACGAAAACCAATGGGCCACAGCACCTGGACCAGGCTGGGCTTCACTGCCCAAAGTGCTGGCCGGCAGTGACTTCATTGCCCGCACCCTGGCGAGCGAGCCCCGGTTGCTAACGCAACTGACTTCGCCAGGCACCATTGCCAGATCGCGACAACCCGGCGAACTGCGCCACCAGATAGAAACCATCTCGGGTGATCGCGAATACGTAGCATCTGCATTACGCCAGTTGCGACAACAGGAGATCGTACGCATTGGCTGGCGTGATCTGGCGGGGCTTGCGCCGCTGAGCGAGGTACTGCACACCTTGTCTGAGTTAGCGGATGCGGCCATTGATTGCGCATTGACCTGCGCTCATAACGAGGTTCGCAAACGATACGGGGAACCGGTCGGTGCGCCAAGCGGCGAACCGGTTCAACTCACCGTTCTTGCCCTGGGCAAACTCGGAGGGCAGGAACTGAACCTGTCCTCGGATGTGGATCTGGTGTTTGCCTACCGGGAAAGTGGCCAGACTGATGGCCCCAAAAGCATCAGTAACCACGAATTCTTTATTAAGGTTGGACAAATCCTGATCGCCATTCTGGAAAGTCCCTCGCCCGCGGGTATCGTCTTTAGAACCGACATGAGATTGCGCCCCAATGGCGACAGCGGCCCACTGGCCCTGTCCTTCGACGCTATGGATCACTACTTTGTAACCCATGGCCGTGACTGGGAACGCTATGCCCTGATCAAGGCGCGCCCGGTCGCCGGAGATGTCGATGCAGGAGTCACGTTGCTCGACAACCTGCGACCCTTTGTGTACCGAAAGTATCTGGATTTTGGCGCGTTTGAAGCTATAAGGAAAATGAAAGCACTGATTGAGCGCCAATTGATACGTCAGAACCTGAAAGATAACGTCAAACTTGGGCGCGGCGGTATCCGCGAAATTGAGTTTGCGGTACAGAGCCACCAACTGATCTATGGCGGGCGCAACCCAGACCTGCAGACGCCAAGCTTCTATACAGCCCTGATAGCACTGGAAAACGCTGGCGTCCTCGAACCGGACGAATGCCAAATGCTGCGAGACCACTACGGCTTTTTGCGCGCTCTGGAACATCGCCTGCAGATCATGGACGATGCCCAGACCCACACTGTTCCGATCAACTCGCTCGACCGGGAGCGTATTGCCCTGTCCATGGACTGCAACACCACGCAGGACTTCAACTCAAAACTAGTTACCGTCAACGATAGTGTGCACGAGTTGTTCCGGGCAGTATTCCGCCAGGACGGCCCGGGAGAAGATGAAGACAGCGATTCAATGGCCGGCGATCTGTGGCACGCCACCGTGGATACCCAGATGGGCATTGCCCAACTGGCTACGCTGGGATTCACCGAAACCGAACGAGTACACCGGTTATTGGCCAACACCCGACGCAGCCGCTTTTACCAGTCCTTCTCACGAGAGGGACGCGAACGTCTGGACAAACTGATGCCTGTCGTCCTGCGCGTCTGCGGCCAGGCTAACGATCCGGATACTGCCATCACCCGATTGCTGTTCGTTATCGAGTCGATCGGCCGTCGATCCGCTTACCTGGCTCTGCTTGGAGAAAATCCCCTCGCCCTGAAACAACTGGTGCGCCTGGTGGGGGCTTCCAGTGAAATCAGTCACTGGATCGGGAAACACCCGGTCATACTGGATGAGTTGCTGGATCCGATCGCGGGATTCCAGTTCCAGGATCATCATGCAATTGAGGTCGAACTGCGGCGCAAGCTCGATCGCTGTGACCAATCCGACCTTGAGGTCGTCATGGATCTGTTGCGAGAATACCGTCAAGGCTACAGCCTGCGCGTCGCCGCAGCAGATATTGCGCAACTGATCGATATCGACGTCGTTTCCAAGTCGCTCAGCGCACTGGCCCAGGCGCTGTTACGCCAGGCACTGACACACGCCGTGAGCACGCTCGATCGGGTCACCGCCCCTGACCAGGTTCCAGACCTTGGCATTATTGCCTACGGCAAACTGGGCAGCATGGAACTTGGCTACAACTCTGATCTGGATATCGTATTTGTCTACGATCAACCGGGTGATGAAAACCCTGCTCGAGCTGGAGAAAGGCGTCATTATTTTAGCCGGCTGGCCCGACGACTGGCGCATATTCTCACCACTCGCACCGCCGCGGGCGAAGTCTACGCCATTGATACCCGATTAAGGCCGAGCGGCCGTTCCGGGACACTGGTCACCCCTTTGCCCGCCTACCATGAATACCTGCGTGACAGCGCGTGGACCTGGGAACACCAGGCTCTGGTACGGGCGCGGCTGGTGGCCGGCAGCGAAACTCTAAAAAGACGTTTTGAAACAGTTCGACGGGACATCTTATGCCAACCCAGAGATGCCACAACGCTCCAGGAGGCGGTCCGAAACATGCGTCAGCGTATACGGGACAATCGCCCAGCAATAAAAGAGCCGGGGGTCGATTTCAAACACGGTACGGGCGGGCTGGTAGACATCGAGTTTCTTTGCCAGTATTTGGTACTACGCCATGCAGCAACCGACCCAGAACTGACAACTTTCCGAACTAACGCTGCCATCATCAAGCGTCTGGCCGACACACAAAAAATTGAGATCGCAGAGGCCGATACGTTAGCCCAGGTGCTACGGCTGTACCTGGCCCGAGAACATGCACTCAAACTGAGCCGGCGCCCCGCGCTCGTGGGCGTTGGGGAGTATGCCACTGAACGCAAAGCGATCAGTGACTTGTGGCGCAAGTATCTTGATCCCGGGCAGTGTGATGACCGAAGTGCTAATGCTGCGCCGGGTCGTGACCAGCCACAGTCCTAGCCCAAGGCGATGGGCTAGAATCTCCCCTGATTTCAACCTACCCTACATCAGCGATGCCAAACCGTCCCACCATTGCCCTGGTGATTGGCTCTTTTCACAAAAATGCCTGCGAAACCATGGTCAGCGCAGCACTGGCCGCCGCGACGGAGGCAGGACTAGATGTGTGCGAACAGGTATGGGTTCCAGGCTCAATGGAAAAACCACTTGCTGTGAAACGGCTGCTGACACGCAATAACATCGACGGCGCAGTCGTGCTCGGCATTATCGAGCGCGGTGAAACGGCGCACGGGCGGGTCATGGGTCAGGCAGTCATCCAGGCACTGATTGGACTACAACTGGAAACCGGGAAACCAGTTGGCATAGGCATTTTGGGTCCAGAGATATTGCCGGACCAGATTCCGCTGCGGCTTGCGCCCTATGCCCGGGATGCAGTGCGCGCCGTACACGCTATGCTGTCTGGCTGATGCGTCAGCCAAGGCGCACTGTTACGCACTCCTCACTGTTCTGTAATAATTCAGCGTCTGAGCGTAGCGTACGCTCAAATTAATTGACTTGGGCACCATAGGAAAACGCGATGTCATTTTCAGACCGTGACGGAAGTATCTGGTTCGATGGGGAAATGGTCCCCTGGCGCGAGGCTAAGGTTCATGTACTGACTCACACCCTGCATTACGGACTGGGTGTGTTCGAGGGTGTGCGCGCCTACGAGACCGATCGCGGCACAGCCATCTTCCGCCTGGCCGACCATACCGAACGCTTCTTCCGTTCGGCTCATATCCTTGGTATGAAAATGCCCTACGATAACGACACCCTGAACGCGGCCCAGGTTGCCGTAGTTCAGGAAAACGGTCTGACCAGCGCTTATCTGAGGCCATTGGCCTTCTACGGATCGGAAGGCATGGGTATTCGTGCAGACATGCTCAAGACCCATATCGCCATTGCAACGTGGGAATGGGGCGCCTACCTTGGCGAAGATGGCCTGAAAAATGGCATTCGTGTCCGGACCTCTTCTTTTACCCGTCACCACGTCAACATCACCATGTGCCGTGCCAAAGCGTGCGGCAACTACATCAATTCAATACTCGCCCTGCAAGAAGCGCTTTCAGGCGGGGCGGATGAAGCGCTGATGCTGGACACCGAGGGCTACGTAACGGAAGGTACCGGGGAAAATATCTTTGTCGTACGCAACGGTGTGGTCTATACGCCGGATCTGAGCTCTGCGCTTGAGGGCATTACCCGCGATACAGTGATCCGCCTGATCGATGAGGCAGGTCTGGACCTGGTAGAGAAACGGATCACTCGTGATGAGGTCTACGTCGCAGATGAAGCCTTCTTCACCGGTACTGCAGCGGAGGTGACTCCAATCCGGGAACTGGATGGGCGCAGCATCGGTAACGGTGGCCGCGGTCCTGTGACCGAACAATTACAGGCACGTTATTTCGACTGTGTGAACGGCCGCGATCCAAAGCACGATGACTGGCTCACTTTTGTCTGATCAGCAAACAGTGAGCAACTCAAAACAATCCGAGGTTAATACAGCAAAGGCACAAAAGGCGCATCAGGTTAACACTGACGATCTGCCGTTGTACTGTCCAACAGCGGATACGGAGTTGTGGAACCAGCACCCCCGAGTCTATCTGCCGATTACACCGGGCGATACCGCACTTTGTCCCTACTGCGGTACCCGCTTCCACCTGCCCGATAACACAGCCTGACGGTAACGGGCTCAACCGATCCGGCCACCGGACAATGCGTGAGATAAGTTCTGGCCCGCGGATTCTGGTCATCGGCCCTGCCTGGGTAGGCGACATGGTCATGGCGCAGAGCCTTTTCAAGGTGCTGAAAACCCGTCAGCCTCAGACCTGGCTCTCAGTGGCTGCTCCGGCTTTTACGGCTCAACTCGCGACGCGCATGGCTGAAGTGGATGAGGTGATCGAAACTCCCTTTCACCACGGCAAACTGCAGCTACGTGAACGCTACCGACTCGGACATTCACTGAGAAGCCGGGGCTTTGGCCGCGCTATCATCCTGCCGGGCTCAACCAAGGCAGCGTTGTTACCATTTTTTGCCCGAATCCCGGTACGCAGTGGTTACCGGGGTGAACCTCGTTGGAGCCTGGTCAATGACCTGCGCAATAAACCGCCTGATAAGAAAGGGCACATGGCCGCACAATTTGTACAACTTGGATTAGCGCCCGACGAGCCGGTAGTCTCACGCTACCCAGCCCCTCAACTGATTACCCGGCCACAAACAAGGCCCGATATCATCGCAAGCCTTGGCCTCAAGGCCTTGGATAACCCAATCCTGGCGTTATGTCCCGGGGCTGAGTACGGCCCCGCCAAGCGCTGGCCACTCCACCATTTCGCTGCTTTGGCAAATCACTACCTGCAACAGGACTGGCAAATCTGGCTCGTTGGCAGCGACAAAGACCAGCCAATCGCGCAAGCGATTATTGACATCTGCAAAACCCAAGATCGCTGCCTGAATCTTGCGGGGCGCACCAGCCTGCTACAAGCGGTAGACCTGCTGGCACAGGCTCAGGCTGTGGTCAGCAATGACTCTGGCCTGATGCACGTCGCTGCCGCGACCGGTAGGCCCGTAGCAGGGATTTTCGGATCTTCCAGTTCGCAACATACCCCACCGCTCAGCCACTGTGCCCGGGCAATTTCGCTGGAGCTTCCCTGTCAGCCCTGTTTTGCACGCCGATGCCCGCTGGGTCACTTAGACTGCCTGGAAAAACTGGCGCCGCGGCAGGTCATTGATACCCTAGAGGGTCTGTTGACCGAGCCACAACATTGACCGATATAATCTCATCCAGTCCCTTCAAGTGAGGTGCCTGTGAGCGCCCATCCCCTGACTGTCCTGGTAACCGGCGGTGCCGGCTATATAGGCTCCCACACCACTCACCAGTTACTGGCTGCGGGTCACCGAGTCAGCGTGATCGACACGCTGTACAGTGGTCATCGCTGGGCTGTTCCGGATGAGGTCGACTTTCACCAATTGGATGCCGGCGACAGTGATGCGGTAACAGCGCTGATACGCGCGCGCGGCTTTGATGCCGTAATCCATTTCGCGGGGCATATCGTAGTTCCCGAATCAGTTGCTAACCCGGCCAAGTACTACCAAAATAACGTCGTGGCATCACTGAAGCTCATCGAGAGTTGCCAACAAGCCGGGGTTGAGTGTTTTATTTTTTCCTCCAGCGCGGCCGTTTACGGCAACCCGCAGACAATCCCCGTTGACGAAAGTGCCCCGGTCAACCCGATCAATCCTTATGGGCGCACCAAACTCATTACCGAATGGACACTCGCGGATCTCGCGCGGCGCGCAGATTCTGGCCCAAAGCTGCGCTATATCGCCTTGCGTTATTTCAATGTTGCCGGCGCCCGCCTGGACGGCAGGCTAGGCCAAGCCACACCAGAGGCAACCCACCTGATCAAGGTGGGTTGCGAAGCTGCCTGTGGGCTGCGCGAAGCGGTATCGATTTTCGGTACCGACTATGAAACTACCGACGGCACCTGTATCCGTGACTACATCCACGTTGAGGATCTTGCAGGCGCGCACCTGCAAGCGCTGGATTACCTTGCCGATGGCGGAAAATCCAGAGTGCTTAACTGTGGATATGGCCATGGCTACAGCGTCCGTGAAGTCCTCGATACACTGCGTCGGATCAGCGAGGTCAACTTCACCATCCGAGAAACCGATCGCCGTGCTGGTGACCCAGCGTGCCTGGTGTCAGACAATCGCGCTATTCGTGAAGTGTTGGACTGGGCCCCGCAATACGACGATCTGGAGCTCATCTGCTCCAGCGCGCTTGACTGGGAGCACGCTGGCAACCTGCCAACCGCGCAGAAGCGTTAAACTATCCTCCCTGGATTTAGACCTTTACTGCCCGCAGGGTGATGCCAATGAAACTTGCGCTTTGCCTGTACAAATATTTTCCCTACGGCGGATTGCAACGGGATTTCTTCCGCATACTCAAAGAGTGTCGCGGCCGTGGGCACACGGTACACGTCTACACCGCTGAGTGGCAGGGAGAGCAACCTCAAGGGGTCCAACTTACTGTTTTCCCTTCTAGCCGCTTGGGCGGCAACCATGTTCGTGACCGGCGCTTTCATGCACAGATGCAAAAAGCGCTAACAGGCGAGCGCTTTGATGCAGTTATCGGCTTTAATAAGATGCCCGGATTAGATCTGTACTACGGTGCGGATTTTTGCTACCTCGGGCGAGCCGTTCCCCAGTACGTGCCGTTGTACCGGTTTACCCCACGCTACCACCACATGTACACCTTCGAGAAAGCGGTGTTTGGCAGAGACAGTCAGACCCGGATCCTCTCACTCTCGCAACGCGAGAAAACGGTCTACCAACAATACTATGGCACGCCGGAGGGGCGATTTCACCTGCTTCCCCCAACATTGGACTCGGATCGCCGGCCAGTTGCTAACCGCAACTCCGTCCGAACCCAGATGCGACAGGAGCTGGGTGCGGACCCATCCGACACGCTGCTGCTTTTTATCGGCTCCGGCTTCAAAACCAAGGGCCTCAACCGTGCATTAATCTCCCTGTCTCACCTGCCCCCAACTCTGCAAGAAAATGCCCACCTGGTTGTTATCGGCCAAGACCAGGCCGGACCTTATCGGCGTCTAGCGCAAAAGCTCAAGATCGCCGACAAAGTCCGCTTTTTAGGTGGGCGTACTGATATCCCGGAACTGTTGGCAGCGGGTGATCTGTTGATTCACCCCGCCTATATGGAAAACACCGGAACCATACTGCTCGAGGCCATTGCTTCAGGACTGCCTGTCATCGCCACCGATGTTTGCGGTTACGCCGACCACATCATCAAGGCCAACGCCGGCGAGGTCTTGCCGTCACCTTTTGATCAAGCCCAACTCGACCAGCAACTCGCTGCGGCTTTGATCTCGAGTCGGAAGACTTCCTGGTCAACTAATGGCATCCGTTATGGTGCAAACCCTGAGCTCTACCATATGCCTGCCAGCGCCGTGGATGCAATCGAGGGCCTGGTTAACAATCGACGTGAACTGAACTCAAGCAACGACGTCTCACTTGTAAATGAGCCGATCGATCCCTGGGTGTACCTGCGCCCGGACCTTGCCAAGCTCGGGGACTTCCCCCGGATCATGCAACTTGAGGGAGAAGGCTTCCGCGAAGCGCCCGGGCGCAAAACTGTGCGTTTCTCACGCCACAACCAGCGCTATTTTCTAAAGACCCACACCGGTGTCGGCTGGCAGGAGATCATCAAGAACCTGGTTTATTTTCGGCTACCGGTTCTGGGCGCGATGAATGAATGGCACGGTGCACACCACCTGCAACGCTTAGGGATTGATACCCTCAGCATCGCCGGATACGGCAGCGCAAGTGGCAACCCCGCCAGACGCCAGTCCTTCATCATTACCGACGAGATTACCCACGCCCAGAGTCTGGAGGAGTTTTGCGGCACGTGGCAGCAACAGCCCCCCTACCGCGCCGGTGACGTACGATTCAAGCGTTGGTTGATCCAGCGCCTGGCCGAAACCGCCCGGCGACTGCACAATAGCGGCGCTAATCATCGCGATTTTTACCTGTGCCATTTCCTATTGCAGCCCGGTTATGAGAACGGGCAACTCGCGGGCTCGGCAAGCCAGTTGTTCGTCATTGATCTGCACCGGATGCAACTGCGCCGACACACGCCCAAGCGCTGGAAAATTAAGGACGTGGCTGGCTTGCACTATTCGAGTATGGATCTGGGCCTAACCCAGCGTGACCGACTGCGCTTTATGAAGATTTACACCCAGCACAGCGTGCGCCATATCCTGACCCACGAGGCGCAATTCTGGCGACGCGTGGATCGTCGAGCTCAGCGCCTCTACCGCGCCGAACGCCTGCGCCAGCCGATGGCCAACGCACCTGTAGCGCAGTCACTGCGCAGTGCCAGTACCCAGCCCTAGGAAGGCCAACGGTCAGTGACGGCCATTCGCGACGCAACCCCAGACATCGGTTACGCCCTGCTGAGTGACCGAGCCCAGACATTGCATGGTAAGGGCCTTCAGGCACACTTTCTGTCCCGCTACGACTCGCCGATGCTGCGCACCCTTCTGCACAATCCAGATGCCGCCTTTGCCGAACCAGACGTTGAACTACTCAAAACCGATATTAAAACAACCTTGTGTACGACCTCATTTGACGGCAACCGTTTCGTGATAAAACGCTACAACATCAAAAATACCTGGCACCGGCTGCGCCAGGCGGTACGAACGCCCCGGGCCAGGAACTGCTGGGTATTTGCCCGGCTGTTATCGGACATCGGCATTATCACCGCGCACCCGGTGGCTTGGGCCCAAGAGCGCCAAGTGGGCTTTCGGGGAAAATCATGGTTTGTCTGCGAGCACATATCCAACGGAGCCCGAGGCGACACGCTCAATGACCACAGCGACCCGGTGCTGATGGAAAGAACGCTTCAGGACGTTACCCGGCTTTTTGCCCTGATGCGCGAGAATCAACTTTCCCACGGTGATATGAAACCACCGAACATCCTGATGACTCCAGACCAAACCGTCTTGCTCGATCTCGACGCCATGCGACACCACACCAGCCAGGCTGCATGCGAGCGTGCGCTGACAGCCAATATCACCCGATGGATGCAGTGGTGGCGTAAAGACCAGCCCGAGAGCGCCATCAGCGCAAGGATGGAAACGCTACTGGCCCAAGCGGGTTTTTCGGTGAACTGAGACGAGGCATCACTGCAGTCGCAGACGCACTGCGAAAAAAGGATGATCCGAAGGTCCAATGGGTGATGACCAGACCTCGTCTACCGACAGGCCCCGGATGAAAATCATATCCACCCGCATCGGATCAAACCCGGCGTCGGCCAACGCATCCACCGTATCAGGTGGTAGCCAGCGGCGCATCGCCGGATGATCCATAGGGGCGTTGAAATCCCCCAGCAAAATGGCTCGTGGATACTGCGCAAACGCACTCATTACCGCTTCGAATGGGGATTCGCCCTCGGCAGGTTTGGATAGATGCGTATTCAGCACGTACACAGGGCTACCGGCAAGATCAACCTGGTACACCGTCAGGTTGCGATGCGCTCGTCTGGTCGAGGGGAATAGCGCCAAGCGCTGCCAGCGGCTGACCGGGAACCGGCATAACAGCGCATTGCCACGGTGCGGAAAAAAGAACAACTTTCGGCTGGGTGCGAAATGCGCAGCCAATCGTAACCACCGGCCGAGGTGCCAAGCCTGATTGTGGCCACTACCGGGGCGAGGGCCGTCCACTTCCTGGAGTGCAACAATGTCACAACCGCTGATAATCCTGGAAATGCGACGCAGATCACGCCTGCCATCGGTGCCGCGCGCCCGATGTATATTGTAGGTTCCGACTGTGAGCGCAGACCCGTTAAAGGTCTCTGTCCTGTCCGGGGCCACCAGCACGGTTCCTCTGTGCCCCCTCAGCGACCAGACACGACTGGCCAGAAAAATCACCCCGCCAAGGGCAAGCACCACCAGGCCTGTCCAGATACTTAACACCCTGACTTGCCGTGGAACAGCACGATCTCATTCATCGCTCAGGCCGGGTGGGGGATGTTTATACTGTGCTCGCAAGAACGCAAAAGTTAATGTACATGATATTCAAACCATTGGCGTTAGCCCTGACCATGAACAACATCATCGCGATACTGAGATAACTGGCCACCCACCTGATTCTACCGCGCCGGACTCAAGCCTTTAGAGTGAAGTTGCACTATGAAAACTGCTTTTACCAGTGATCGACGCTTTCTGGATCACGATACCGGATCCGGGCACCCTGAGCGCCCGGCACGGCTGTCGCATACCCTGGCCCATCTTAAGGCCCAGCCCTGGTTCACTCAATTGCAGTTCACCTCGGCATCTGCCTGTGACCCTGACTGTCTGACATCGATACACGATGCGGCACTGGTCGAGCGTGCCCGGACCAGTTGCACGCGCGGCCTGCCTTACCTGGATACCCCGGACGTAGCGATCAGCCACGAATCCTTCGACATTGCCCGTCTGGCCGTCGGGAGCGTGCTGGCGCTTGCAGACACTATTGCTGATGGAACTGCCGACAACGGTTTTGCCCTGGTGCGCCCTCCGGGTCACCACGCCGAACATGATGCAGCAATGGGTTTTTGCCTTTTTAATAACATCGCTATTGCGGCGCGTCACCTGCAGCGCCACCATGGCCTCGACAAAATCTTGATACTCGACTGGGATGTGCATCACGGCAATGGCACTCAGCACCTGTTTGAAGAAGATCCCAGTGTTTTCTATATCAGCCTGCATCAATACCCACATTACCCCGGCACTGGGGCCCGATCGGAAGATGGCATAAGCCGCGGCAGGGGTGCCACGCTGAACTGTCCAATGACTGCCGGGGCAGGTAATGCCGAATACGCCCAGGCATTCAGCGAAAAGGTGCTGCCGGCAATTAACGATTACCGGCCCGACATGATTCTGGTTTCAGCCGGCTTTGATGCCCACCAAGATGATCCGCTCGGGAGCATCAATCTCAGCACCCAACACTATCAGTGGATGACCGAGGCACTGATGGACTGCGCTGATCAACATTGTGACAACCGAATTCTGTCGGTACTCGAGGGCGGCTATCATCTGGATGCGCTCGCCCACAGCGTGTCGGCTCACATCGGCACCTTGGCCGGCATTAGCGCCGACCCATGATTCGCTGAGTCACACCGATAACATGGGCAGGATCAGCGAAATCGTCACGATCGACACGGCCGTACTCAACACAATAGCACTCCCGCCGAGTGCGGTTGCACACTCGTAACGCTCGGCAAAAAGATAGGTATTGATCCCGACCGGCAGGGCAGCCATCAATACCATAACCGACTGCCACAAAGGATCAAGAGCCAGCCAGTGTGCTGCAACCCACCAGACAACCAGAGGAAAAAGAACATTCTTGATGGCCACCATCACAGCCGCGCTAGCCAGCACGCTACCAACCTGGTAATAGCTCAAAGCACCACCTAGCGCAAACAGCGCGCAGGGCACAGCCGAACGACCGACCAGGTTGATGATATCGCTGGCCGGTTCCGGCACGGACACGCCAGCCAGATTGATGCCTGCCCCAAAGGCAATGCCGATCAGGTACTGGTTGACAAAAACACTCTTCAGGGCCGAACGCCTCAATGCGTGACGGCTGTTCCGATGTTGGGCTTTTTCCTGCAGGGCAATCATTAATGGGAAACACAGCGGAGCCTAGATCGCCACCATCAGGAACAACGGCACCGTGGCACGATCGCCAAAAGCCGTTAACACCAGCGGAATTCCCAGCGGTATGAAACTGCCGTAACTGCAGCCAAAAGCGAATACACCGGCTTCGCCCAACGGATAGCCACTGAAGCGCTGGCCAAACCAAAGGCACACAACGAAAAATCCCAGGGCACAGCCGTAATAACCTAACAGGTATCGCCAGGGCACAACATCCGGCAAAATCACCGTCGACATAGCCTGGAATAACAACAGCGGTATCGCGATATTGAACACATACAGCGACAGGCCCCGCACCGCTACCGAATCCAACCAGCGCAACCGACCCACGGTGTAGCCAAGCGCAACGACCCCGAAAACCGGTACCACGACATCCAGTACAGCGGGCACAATAATCATCTGGACGCATCGAATGGTTGTCGCACTATCAAACCCATGGACTTACTCTACTGCCGCGCGACACTTGCCGAAACCGCCACAGGCTCAATTTGAGCGGCTGATGCGAATTTGCCTTGATCTTTCCCAACAGGTAGATTTAGTCGCTGTCTTCAAACGCATGTCCTGTAGCCGAAGCCACATAAGCGTTGAAGGGGACGAGTAACCGGGCGCGCCCGCGCACCCAGAGACCGGAGGATGCTGAAATCTCCGGCCGGGCCCCGGCGAATATCACCCCCGAGCCGTTGACCGAACCACCGTATACCGCGATTGCCCGGTGCAGTAGGCTCAACCGACTAACCCTCGATACCGGGTCCGGGCACCATTGTGCCCCCAAGACCTAGCCCATAGCGGGCCTGGGTAGAGCCGGGTGGTACCGCGCGCGAATCTCTCGCCCCGAGAGGATTCGAATCGCCCCGGAGACCGAAAAGACGGTTATTGGGGGCTGAACCTAAGGTGCACGAATCAATATGAGTTTCAACAAGGCAACTACCCGCTATGACGGCCCGGCGCTGGAGCAACGCATCCTGGCGTTCTGGCGTGACCACCGTATTTTTGCTCGCAGCCTCGAACAAAGCGCAGGGCGCCCACTGTTTACCTTCAACGAAGGCCCACCGACCGCGAATGGCCGGCCTGGCATACATCATGTGCTGGCACGCAGTTTCAAAGACATTTATCCGCGTTTCAAGACCATGCGCGGCTTCCACGTGCCACGCAAAGCCGGGTGGGATACACACGGTCTGCCGGTAGAGCATGAGATCGAAAAAGAGCTGGGCATTTTCGACAAGAAAGAAATTGAAAAACAGGTGGGTATCGCTGAATTTACCCAACGCTGTCGGGACTCCGTCATGCGCTACATCAGCGACTGGGAGCAAATGACTGAGCGCATGGGTTTCTGGGTAGACCTCGACCATGCGTACTACACCCTGGACAATCGCTACATCGAATCCGTTTGGCATCTGCTCAAAACTATCTGGGACAAGGGGCTGATCTACCAGGACTACAAGGTCGTGCCTTACGATCCAAGGATTGGCGCTACCCTGTCATCGCATGAGGTGGCCCAGGGTTACCGGGAAACCGTTGATCCCTCCGTGACGGTGCGCTTCACCCTGCTCGATGACAGTGCCGCTTTTCTGGTCTGGACCACCACGCCGTGGACGCTTCCGGCCAATCTGGCACTGGCCGTAGGGGAAGATATCGATTACGTCTTTGTCGAGCACGCCGGTGAGAATCTGATTCTTGCAAAAGCCCGTCTCGAGTCAGTTCTGGGCGAGACTCCGACCAGGATCCTGCGCACTGTTAAAGGCCGCGAACTGGTTGGACTACGCTATCAACGACTCTTCGATTACCTGGAGGCGCCTGGTGATATCTGCCGCGTCTTAGCTGCCGATTTTGTCAGTACTGAAGACGGCACCGGAATTGTCCACGTCGCACCGGCCTATGGGGTCGACGATCTAGCGCTCGGCCAGGCTCACGATTTGCCGGTGGTGCATGGAGTCGGCCTGGATGGCCGCTTCAAAGATGAAGTGACACCGGTCGCAGGCAAGTTTTTCAAAGATGCGGACCCGGTGATCATTGCCCTGTTAAACGAACGTGGACTGCTGTTCAAAGAGGAGCAGTACACCCACAACTATCCCTTTGGCTGGCGCACCGGCGATCCGCTCATCTACTACGCGAAAAACGCCTGGTACATACGCACGACCGATGTTCGCGATCGAATGGTTGATCTTAATCAAACCATCAATTGGGTACCCGAATCTATCCGCGATGGTCGCTTTGGTAACTGGCTGGAGCACAATGTTGACTGGGCTTTGTCACGGGAACGGTTCTGGGGCACGCCATTGCCATTATGGACCGACGGTGAAGGAGATTTCCGGTGCATCGGCTCGCTGGCTGAACTGGAAGCACTGTGCGGTGAATCGCTCACAGAAACCGACCTGCACCGTCCGGCTGTTGATGAGATCAGTTTTATTCATCCCGATAATGGCCGCACTTACCGGCGCGTGCCAGAAGTGATCGATTGCTGGTTTGATTCTGGCGCAATGTCCTATGCCCAGTGGCATTACCCCTTCGAAAACCAGGACACTTTCGCCCAGCACTTTCCAGCTGATTACATCTGCGAGGCTATAGACCAGACTCGTGGCTGGTTTTACAGTCTGCATGCCATCGCCACACTCGTCTCTGACAGCGTTGCCTACCGTAACTGCGTCTGCCTGAATCATATCGTTGACCAGGACGGCAAAAAGATGTCCAAGTCGTTGGGTAATATCGTGAACCCCTACGACGTCTTTGATCATATTGGTGCCGATCCGCTACGCTGGTACTTTCTTGCCCGGCTCGCACCCGAAAGCCAAAAACGGATCTCGGTCGAAATCATCCGCGAGGTCGCAAGCTCCTTCGTCAATACCCTGTGGAACACCTATGTGTTCTTCACCCTTTACGCTTCGCTGGATGAGGTGGATCTTGAGCAGGATGTGCCACTGACCGAGCGTCCAGAAATCGATCGTTGGGCCCTGGCCCTGCTGCACCATACGATCGACGAGACCACCAACGCTCTCGAGACCTACGATGCGCACAGGGCCGGACAAGCGATCGAGGAACTCGTTGACCAGCTGAGTAACTGGTATATCCGACGCAACCGACGGCGATTCTGGAAAAGCGATGCTGGCAGCGACAAGCAATCAGCTTATCTAACCTTGCATCAATGCCTGGATACCTTGCACCGCCTGTTAGCGCCGTTCATGCCTTTTATCGCCGAGGAGATGTACCAGAACCTGGTGCGATCACGCGATCCGGATGCCCCCTTGAGTATCCACATGACACAGTGGCCGCAAGCGCAGCCTGACTGGAGCGACACCGCACTGCTTGAAGCCACCCGGGTGGTTCAAAATATTGTTGCCCTGGGGCGATCTGCCCGCGAATCCAGCCAGATACGGGTGCGCCAACCGCTCTCGCGCCTGTTGGTGCGCCCCGCTTCAGATAAAGTGCGCCAGGCAGTCGTTGAACACGAAACTCAAATTCTTGAAGAATTAAACGTGAAAACGTTGTCCTTCATCGCCGCCGATGCTGACCTTGTGACTTACCGGATCAAACCCAACCTGCCACGCCTGGGCAAACGCTACGGCAAGCTGATCCCAAAAATCCGTGATGCGCTGGCGCAGGCCAATGGCTCGGCGATCGCGACAGCGCAGGCGAAAGGAGAGGCCATAACTTTATCGGTTGAAAGCGAGACGATAGTCTTGGCGCCTGAGGATCTGCTGGTTGAGACCGAGTCTGCTTCCGGTTATGCCTGCGCCGAGTCGGCCGGCACGCTGGTGGGGCTTGATACCGCCCTTACCGACGTCTTGCGGCGCGAAGGCTTGGCTCGGGAGATCGTGCGCACCATACAGGATGGACGCAAGCAGGCGGGGCTCGATGTATCTGACCGAATCCGCTTGCATATCAGCGGAACCGGACTGGTGGCCGATGCTATTGCTGAGCACCGTGATTGGATTATGAGCGAGACCCTGACGCAGTCCTGGTCTGAGAGTCCATTTACTGAGGGTTTTGCACTCGATCGACAGGTCGATGAGAGTCACTGGCATATTGTCCTGAGCCGACTGCAGCCCATATGATTTCGGATTTTCCATGAGGGCTAACGGAAATTTGGGCATCTGCCCATCATGTTTTGCAACTGGATCCCGCCCGCAAAGGCGAAACCGGGCTGATCGAATCTTGCAACCTGCTAGAATCCCGCAGCCTTTTTTCTAGAACGTCAATTTCGCGATATTTCGGAGGACACTATGGCGCGCAGTTTTCTTTTCACCTCGGAGTCTGTCTCTGAAGGCCATCCGGACAAAATGGCGGACCAGATTTCGGATGCGGTTCTTGATGCCATGCTGGCGCAGGACAAAACTTCGCGTGTCGCTTGCGAAACGCTCGTTAATACCGGGCTGGTTGTTATCGCGGGAGAAGTCACCAGCAACGCTGAAGTGGATCTGGCTCAGACCGTGCGCGATACCGTCAAGGATATCGGTTACACCTCCTCCGAGATGGGTTTTGACTATGCCAGTTGTGCGGTCATGGTCACCCTTGACAAACAATCGGCAGACATCGCCCAGGGCGTTAATGAGGGGGAAGGGCTGGATCGCGATCAGGGCGCCGGCGACCAGGGAATGATGTTTGGTTTCGCTTGTAATGAAACCGATGTACTGATGCCTTTCCCGATTACTTATTCCCACCGGCTGGTCAAACGCCAGGCCGAAGTGCGCAAGAGCGGTCGCCTGCCGTGGCTGCGACCGGATGCCAAGAGCCAGGTAACCGTCCGATACGAAGACGGCAAACCAGTCGCGATCGACACGGTAGTGCTGTCAACCCAGCACAGTGAAGAAATCGATCATGCGACCTTGAGTGACGCTGTGGTTGAAGAAATCATTAAGCCGGTACTACCAGAAAACATGCTCAGCGCTGATACACGCTTTCTGGTCAATCCCACCGGACGCTTTGTGATCGGTGGACCCAATGGCGACTGCGGACTCACTGGGCGCAAGATCATCGTAGACACTTATGGCGGATCGGCCCATCATGGTGGTGGTGCGTTTTCTGGCAAAGACCCAAGCAAAGTAGACCGCTCGGCCGCTTATGCCATGCGATACGTTGCCAAGAACATTGTCGCGGCTGGACTGGCAGAGCAGTGCGAAACACAAGTTGCCTACGCGATTGGCGTGGCCCAACCGGTTTCACTGATGATCAACACTAACGGCACCGCAGTGATTGCCGAAGAGAAAATAGAAGAACTGATCCTGGAGCACTTTGATCTGCGCCCCAAGGGCATCATCGAAGATCTCGACCTGTTACGGCCCATCTACCGGGCCAGTGCCGCGTATGGCCATTTCGGACGCTCCGAAGATCAGTTTCCTTGGGAAAGGACCGACAAGGCTGCTGTGCTGCGCGAGGCGGCCGGCCTTTGAAGCGCGTGACCTGTCACATTTGCGTGAACACCCCGACGATCTGAGGCCTGAACTCCCCAGACCTTCCAAGACTCATAGACACTGCCGAGGAGCGCTGCAACGGGCTACTGCCCGCCAGGCTCGGAACCACGGTGTCGACCCTTGTCCAACGGCGCTCAGTGAACATGGAGATTAA
>JBBWVW010000025.1:0-29935 GCA_050256425.1 Arenicellales bacterium
ATCACTGCTCTTAAGGGACCTAAATACCGGATTGGTAACAAATACAATCCTGGCAAAGGGTTTAGGGATGTCACAGATGGTTTATCTAACACTTGAAATGGGCAGGAGAATCCCATGAGCAAAGAGAATCTAGATCAGTTCATTCAGAAAGTCACAGACGATGAACAACTCCAATCCCGCATTGGTGAAGAGATTGATGCCGATTCACTAATTGCACTGGGTGCAGAGCATGGCTGTGAGTTCACCGCAGATGATTTAACGGCAGGTGCTGAGTTAAGTGATAAGGAACTGGATGGTGTAGCGGGTGGTGCGGCATACATCAAGGATGCTGGGATAGGCCGCAGAGGCAGTAAATTCCGCATCGGACGTAATAAATCATTAAATTATGAGGAGATCAAGATTGACAATGGATAGGGCCCTAGTGCCTGCAATTAGCACAAAGATGTCCCCATACTTCTGCTTGGATACCACCTGATAAGGTTCTGCTTACGAGCAGATTCTAAGGCTCCCCGCTTGTCTTGATTCCTCACAGGGCAGGTTGGGGGTAGCCTGGTTCATGCCGACGGTCGTGAGCTATGTGACAAACACATCACATCAGCTGTCAGTATCATTTTACTCAAACAGGGTGGATAAAGTGATTACAGACCTAAAAGCGCCTGTATAAAGAATATATAAAGTACCCGCAAGGGAGAACTGGAAGGCACCTGGTTAATCTGGAGATGATCAAGTGCCAGAGACGGCGGCGCTATCGGCGTAAGGAATGTGATAGGTTTCGTCGGAAATCGATCAGGACTTCAATTCAGCGTTGCACAAATATGTGTGGAGTGCCTTCGGGAAGAATCTTCAACCCAGAACAGCCGTTAACAACTGGCGTCAAATGGTCTGGAGATTACCGACAGCTATAGGTCAGATAAATCGACCCCGGGAGATATTGCCGATACCGTTATACGACATCAGTTCGCGAAAAGGCCTTCAAGCAAAGATATTCCAATGTTAGTTGGGCAGCTGCAAATGCGGTGATATTACTGGTGTCGTAGGCTGGAGCCACTTCCACCACGTCCATAGCTATGAAATTGATTTCGGTCAGGCCTCTCATAATGGCCAAAGCCTGAGCGGAAGATAAGCCTCCAACCACTGGTGTCCCTGTGCCGGGTGCAAAAGCAGGATCCAGACAGTCGATATCGAACGTTAGGTATGCTTTATTGTGAGCGACTACACGTCGAATCTCTTCAATAGTTGCCACGCTTCCATGATCATGGACCCAGGGTGCAGATAGAACGACAAACCGGTCAGTGTTTTTATCGTACTCGGTACGAATACCAACCTGAACAGAGCGTTCGGGGTCAACGATACCTTCTTCTACTGCATGATAAAACATTGACCCGTGATCATAGGTATTGCCGTGGCTGTCAGTGTCAGTATGGGCATCAAAATGCACTAGTGATAATGGGCCATGTACATCTGCATGCGCTCGAATAACAGGCAAGGAAATAAAATGATCACCACCTAGACATAGCACCTCACTTCCGTGTTTGAGAATTTCCGCCACCTGCGTTTGTGTCTTTTCAACCATATCAGCAGGGTTACCATACTCATACTGTACGTCGCCATAGTCCACAATCGCCAGGCGATTAAAAGGATTAAAATCCCAGAAAAATTGCTTGTCCCACCAGGCCATATCTATACTGGCTTTTCTAATAGCAGATGGTCCAAATCGAGCCCCCGGCCTGAAACTGGTTGCCAGATCGCAAGGCACGCCCACAACTGCAATATCGACATCAGCAAGTTCACGTGAATAATGCCGACGCATAAATGTTGGTAATCCGCCAAACAAAAGTTCTTGGCTAGACCCAAACAGGTTTCGCGAACCAAAGGGTCGTGCCGAATCGTCTGAAGACGTCACAGGTATTGGGGCTCTTTCATTGCGCCCTTGCAGTTTAATCCATCAAATTAATGTCGGTCAGATCAATTCCTGCAATGTTATAATATTACATATGGAATTTGCACAGCAATTAGCACGCCAGGTAACAGGACTTTGTCAGGCGCAGGCGTCAAGAAGAATCTGCGGAGTCATTGCCGCAATTGTTTTAGCAACACCAACCCTAAGTGTGTCAGCCATGGCTCCACGGGTGGCGACAGATATTGGCCCCGTTTATTCACTGGCAGCACGGGTCATGGCAGGGATTGGAGCCCCCGACCTTATTATCCGCCACGGGGCCTCGCCCCATGCCTATTCCCTGCGTCCATCGGAAGCAGCCGCTCTTGAAAAAGCAGATCTGGTTTTCTGGGTGAGCGAAGGGCTGACCCCATGGCTGAAGAGCAGGCTTGAGATTCTCGCCAGCAAAGCTCAAGTGGTTGAATTGATGAAGGCCGATGGCGCTATTGAATTGCCTTATCGGGAAGGCGCCACATTTGCCAGCCGCGACGATCATAGTGTCATCGATCCTCATGGCTGGCTGGATCCCGAGAATGGAAAAGTCTGGCTTGGTGTGATGGCGTCAGAATTATCTAAAATTGATCCTTCAAATACTGATTTTTATTTTCAAAATGCCGCAGCTGGGGCACTGGAGATATCCGAAGCGGTAGCCCGAATCAACAAAACGCTTATTTCTGTGCGCGGAGTCAAATTCATCGTTTTTCACGATGCTTATCAGTATTTCGAACGACGTTTTGGTATTTCAGCGTCAGGGTCAATCCTGGTTGGCGATGCTTTAGCTCCTAACCCTGCCAGGATCGTCGAGATCAGAGCGAAAGTGGCTGAGATGGGAATCGGCTGTGTTTTCTCAGAGCCGCAGTTCAACCCGGGTCTGGTGGCGAGCGTTTTTCAAGATGCCGGGGTGAATTCAGCGGTGATAGATTCCCAGGGTATCGAACTGGAGCTTGGCATGACTTTATATCTCCAGGTGCTGGAAAGCATTGCCAAAGAGATAGCCGGTTGCGAAGAGGAATAGCTATCATGGTTGCTGTCAAGAGTTCACTCAATGGGTGTTGTATCTGCTCCAAAAAGACTGCCAGACTTGGGATGACACTCTTTGTTTGCCAATCGATCTGGACGTCTGGCGTGCGACGGGATAATGGGATTGAGTGGGATCACTTCGGCAGGGGGTAGCGTTTACTGATGTCAACAGAATCTCGATTAACGACGTCGGCTCAGATTTTCGTCGAGCATGACCACCGCGCCTGTTCCGAATACGCAATGGAGACGGCACATAAGCTTTGTTCCACTCGGGGGTTACGGCTCACCCCGGTTCGGGAAAAAGTGCTGGAGCTGCTTCTCGAATCCCATGGCGCATTGGGCGCCTATACGATCCTGGAAAAACTGGCCAGCGCCGGCTTTCGCTCCCAGCCGCCCGTGGCTTACCGGGCCCTGGACTTCTTAGTTGAGCACGGCCTGGTGCACCGGATTGAAAAACTGAATGCTTTTGTTGCCTGCAACAAGCCACAGGCAGGACATGCGCCAGCATTCATGATCTGTAAAGACTGTCATCAGGTGGCTGAAACACACGGTAAGTCCACCAGTGGAACACTTGGCAGGACCGCCCGGGCTATCGGCTTTGATATCCAAGAGACCGTCGTTGAGGCCGAAGGCATCTGCGCCGCTTGTCGGGAGGTATGATTTTGTGAGCCTGATAAGTACGCGCGGTGTTGGCATACGCTTTGGTGGGCGACGTATCCTGCACGATATCAATTTGTCAATTCGCGAGCGGGAGATTGTTACGATCGTAGGCCCCAATGGGTCGGGCAAGACAACACTGCTGCGGGTCTTGGTTGGGGCGCAGCTGCCGACCGAAGGGGTGGTTACCCGTGGCGCTGGCGTGAGCATCGGCTATGTGCCCCAGCGCCTGTCTATTGACCGGTCCATGCCATTGACGGTTTCCCGCTGGCTGCGTCTGGCGGGCGCGCATCAGTCAAGTGATCGCCAGCGTATGGCGGAACGTGTCGGTATTGTTGGATTACTCGGGGAGCAGATGACCTCGCTTTCCGGAGGTGAATTCCAGCGCGCCTTATTGGCGCAGGCTTTGTTGGCACGCCCGGCCCTGCTGGTGCTCGATGAGCCGACGCAGGGCCTTGATCAACCGGCGGTGGCTTCTTTTTATCGCTTGATCGAAGCTGTGCGCGGGGAGATCGGCTGCGCTGTGCTGATGGTTAGCCACGACCTGCATGTCGTGATGCGCTCATCCGATCATGTGATTTGCCTTAATGGGCATATCTGTTGTGAGGGCACGCCGACCGTGGTTTCGGCTGCACCGGAATACCAGGCTCTGTTTGGATTCGGAGCAGAGGGAGCGCTGGCTTTGTATCGCCACGAACATGACCACCGTCATGACCACGCAGGCACGATAGATACTGATGCTGGATGATTTTCTGATTCGAGCAGCGCTCGCGGGGATCGGGCTGGCGCTTGCGGCTGGGCCGCTGGGCTGTTTTGTGGTCTGGCGGCGCATGGCCTATTTCGGTGATGCCACGGCGCATGCCGCAATCCTTGGTGTTGCATTGTCGCTGGCTTTCTCTTTGTCGTTATTTGTCGGTGTGCTGGTCGCAGCACTCGCAATGTCGCTGGGGGTGCTGGCGCTGGCCGGGCGGATCTACACTATGGATACCCTCTTAGGCGTAGCGGCGCACGGTGCATTGGCGCTTGGTCTTGTGGCAGTGTCATTTCTCCCTGGCGTAAGAGTCGATCTGATGGCCTATCTTTTTGGCGACATTCTTGCCGTCAGCCAACTAGATCTTGCGGTAATCTGGATTGGGGCGGTAGTGGTGCTGATCCTGCTGAGGCTTCGCTGGCAGGCCTTATTGTTAGTGACACTGAATACAGATCTGGCTGCTGCCCGTGGCTACGACGCCCGGCGTGAACAACTTATACTGACGTTCGCCCTCGCGGTGCTGGTTGCGGTGGCAATCAAGATCGTTGGTGCATTATTGATTACCGCCATGTTGATCATACCGGCCGCTGCTGCGCGCTCGATGTCGCGCACCCCTGAATCCATGGCTGCGATTGCTGCCATTGTCGGTCTTTGTTCAGTCATTGGCGGCTTGAGCGCTTCTTTTTACTGGAATACTCCGACTGGCCCGACCATGATCGTAGCGGCGATCGTATTATTTGTACTCGCCAGCCTTTGGTCGGTGGTGAATCGGGGTCGATAAGCGCGTTCTACCGATGACCAATCGATACTCAATGAATGAATTTTCGTCGGGGGATCAAGCCATTGGTGCCGCTGCAGAAAAGCTCGAGCAAAACCTTAAACAGTCTCTTGCGCTGCGTGGCCGGGCATCTTTGGGAGTGTGTGGCGGCAGGACAGCGACCGCCTTGTTTCCGGTTCTTTCGCAGTGTCTTTTGGACTGGGCCAATGTGCATATCTTCCTCGTGGATGAGCGTTGGGTGCCGATAGATGATGACGATAGCAATGAGAAGTTGGTTCGTAGCCTGTTACTACAAGGTCCTGCGGCAGCCGCTCGTTTTTACGGCTTAAAAACAAGGCATGCCAGTGCAAAGAATGCCTTGAGCGAGGTTGAACAACGTTTGGTTGACCTTGGAGCTCCCTTCGATGCGCTTTTTCTTGGGATGGGTGATGATGGTCATATCGCATCGTTGTTTCCCGGTGGCCGCGAAAACGAGGAACGCGCACGACTTGTAGCGGCGAGTACAGCCCCGGTTCAACCCATTGAGCGGATCAGCCTTAGCCCGGGCGCTCTTGCCCAAGCGAGGCATGTTGTTCTTCCAATAATTGGTGCGGCCAAGCGGATCGTGCTCGATAGAGCGCTAATCCCCGGCCCGGTTAGCAGCTTTCCGGTGCGCCACGTGTTGACCGGCCAGTTTGCATCTTGTGAGCTATTCCTCGCGCTTTGATGATAGCTATGGACTGACTCAGGGCTGGTTAGAATCCGCTTGGGCAAAAGTGCCGACGTGGTTTGAGACTCAAAACCGGGCATATAAGCAGGGGGAGACGCTGTGCTGACGTCGTTGATGGATCCTAAAACGAAGAGCTTTGAAGAGGCGCGCCAATGTTTTCGTTGGCAGGTGCGTGGGGACTTCAATATGGCTGGGGCGGTCTGCGATCGACACGCCGGAAAATCCAGCGCCACGGCACTTTTGTGTGAGACCAGTGCAGGTCAAAAGACACGCTACACCTTTAGTGATCTTCGTTCACTTTCCAACCGCCTTGCCAATGCGTTTCAAAGCGTTGGGGTCCAGCCAGGAGATCGGGTCGCCATTATTTTGCCGCAACGAGTTGAAACCGGTTTGTGTCATCTCGCAGCGTGGAAAATTGGTGCGGTTTCCCTTCCTTTGTCGATTCTATTTGGAACAGACGCGTTGCAGTATCGATTGCAGGACAGTGGCGCCCGAATCGCGATTTGCTCGAAAGAGGTATTTGATCGCGTTCAGTCCTTGCGCGCTGAGTTGCCTGATCTGGGCACCGTAATAAATTGTGACGACCCGAAGGCGGGTTTTTGGCCTTTATTAAACCGCGGCGCTGACACTTTCGAGACGATCAACAGCGGCGCTGATGATCCGGCCCTCATCATCTATACCTCGGGGACTACCGGGCCACCGAAAGGGGCGGTAATCGCTCATCGATGCCTGTTGGGCAACCTGCCGGGTTTTGAGATGTCGCACAATTTTTTCCCACAGTCGGATGATCTGATGTGGACGCCTGCAGACTGGGCCTGGACAGGCGGACTGCTCGACGCATTGATCCCGGCATGGTTTTATGGCCAGCCCGTACTGGGCTATGACGGCGGCCGGTTTGATGCCGAAAAAGCCTGTGACCTGATGGACCGCTACCGTGTGCGCAACGCGTTTATTCCACCCACCGCTTTGAAAATGCTGCGGCAGGTAGGTGATCTCAAAGCACGAGGCGTGCATTTGCGCAGCATCATGTCGGCCGGGGAATCGCTCGGTGCACAACTCTACGAATGGGCTGCGCAAGCGCTTGGTGTGCAGGTTAACGAAATGTGGGGTCAGACCGAATTCAACTATATCGTCGGTAACTGCTCGGCGATTATGCCGGTAAAACCCGGGTCCATGGGGAAGGCTTATCCTGGGCACCGGGTAGAACCGGTTGATGAAGGTGGCAATGTACTCGGCGATGGGGAAATTGGAGAGCTTTGCGCGCACCGTGATGACCCGGTGATGTTCTTGGGATACTGGCAGCGTGAGCAGGCGACTCAGGATAAGTATCTCGGCCCGTGGTGGTCGACAGGCGACGTCGGTTATCGTGACGCTGATGGCTACCTATGGTTTGTCGGACGCAAGGATGATGTCATCTCAAGCGCGGGCCACCGTATTGGTCCCGGTGAAATCGAAGACTGCATGCTAAAGCATCCGGCTGTTGCGCAGGCCGCGGCAGTGGGCAGCCCAGATGAACTGCGCGGTGAAATTGTTAAGGCGTTCATCGTACTGGCACAGGATCACGCCCCGTCGGACGCCCTGCGACAGGATATACAGGATGCGGTTCGGCGCAATCTCGCCGCCTACGAGTATCCACGCGAGATTGAGTTTGTCAGCGAACTGCCGATGACCACTACCGGAAAAGTACGTCGGATCGAGTTACGACAACTTGAGCGCGATAAAAAGGGGCGTTCCTGATAGTTTCAGCTTAGTTGTCGCTGGGCAGCATCCGGCCAAGTGGCCGTCCGCCTAGCAGGTGCATATGCAGGTGTAAAACCTCCTGATTAGCGTGCCGGCCGCAGTTCACCAGCAGCCGGTAGCCATCGCTGTCAATCCCTTCGGCCTGGGCAAGGCCTTTGGCGACAATAAACATGTGACCCAGCGTCGCTTCATCCTCGGCGGACACATCGTTGACGGTGGGAATTACGTGGTTGGGCACAATCAGGATGTGGGTCGGGGCTTGGGGGTGAATATCGCGAAAGGCCGTGACCCGGTCGTCCTGGAATACGATATCGGCCTCTAGTTCTCCTTTAATGATCTTGCTGAACAGGGTTTCTTCTTCCATCTGGTTTTATGCTCCTTGGTGGGGTGAAAGCGCAATCAGCTCAATGCTCCCCGGGGTGAAATTACAGTAGGGGACAGCCTGACTGTGCTTGGCTGCCGCGACGGCGTTAAAATTAGCCCTTTGTTATTGCCGATACCGATACTGGTCTTTTCGGCAGGAAATAAAAGGAGAATTACGAAAGATGTCTTTCAGGGCTTTCAGGATACACCAACAGGAAAAGGCCGTCAGTGCAGGCTTTGAACAGATGCAGGTCGATGATCTGACCGCGGGCGATGTCGTCGTCCGCGTCGCCTTCTCGGGAATCAATTTCAAGGATGCGCTGGCCGCGACCGGAACGGCAAAGATTCTGAGAGCACCGTCACTAAATGGCGGCATTGATTTTTCCGGAATCGTTGAGAGTTCGCAAAACCCATCCTTTAACGAGGGCGACCCAGTGCTGGTCTGTGGCTGCAGCCTTTCCGAGACCCGCGATGGGGGTTATGCCGAAATGGCGCGGGTACCAGCTGATTGCGTGGTCCCATTGCCGGATGGCCTTGAGTTACGTGATGCAATGGCTATTGGCACGGCGGGGTTTACGGCGGCGTTGGCAATGATCCGCCTGGAACACAACGGCCAAAGTCCTGAGCAGGGGCCTATGATCGTCACTGGAGCCACCGGTGGCGTGGGCAGTATCGCGATCGATATGCTCGCCGCCAAAGGCTTCGAAGTGGTTGCTTTGACCGGGAAGTCTGATCAGCATGATTACCTGAGGCAACTAGGGGCATCGGATTTTGTCGATCGGCACAGTCTCGAGATGGGTGGCCGGCCGCTGGAAAAAGGTCAATGGGGCGGGGCGGTGGATAACATCGGCGGCGATACCCTGGGTTGGCTGACTCGCACTGTCAGGCCTTGGGGTAATATTGCATCTATTGGTAACGCCAGCGGCATAAAGTTGGAGACGACTGTCATGCCGTTTATCCTGCGTGGCGTCTCGCTGCTGGGCATCAATTCTATCGAAATGCCTGCTTCCCTTCGCAATCTGGCGTGGCAGAGGCTGGGGAGTGACCTGAAGCCGGCACATTTGAATTTGATCGCGCCAAGAACTATCTCATTCGATGAATTGCCCGGGGCTTTCGATGACTACATTGCAAGTGCGGTGACAGGGCGCACTGTGGTTAGGATTGGACATTGACGGCAGTCCAAGACGAGAAGCCAGAGGAGGCCTCGCGCCAGGATTACCTCTACTGGCAGCGGGTCACGACCCGGTGGGCAGATAATGATGTCTATGGGCACGTTAATAACGCGGTCTATTTCAACTATATAGACAGCGTAGTGAACCAGTTTCTCATTGAAAACAGTTTGCTGGATATCAAAGATAGTCCGGAGATCGGTCTGGTGGTGCAGTCGCAATGCCGATTCTTCCACCCACTGGCGTACCCGGGGCAGGTGGACTGTGGCTTGCGGGTCAGGCATTTGGGCACCACCAGCGTAGGCTACGAGGTGGGGATGTTCGCTGAAGGTGTTGAGGCGGCCGCCGCCATTGGCGGCTTTACGCACGTGTTCGTTGATCGGCAGCAGCACCGGCCGTGCCCGGTTCCGGATCGGATTCGCAAGGCGCTGCAGGCACTGGTTTGACCTATGGAGTAATAAGAACTGATGTACCGGAAAAAATTGAGTGGCTCGGCCTTTCGCAAAGCGCCCCATAAAGTGGTAACCCTGCTTGGTATGTCTGGGTCTGGAAAGACCATGCTGGCATCCAAACTACCGCGGCACAACTGGTTTCATTATTCCGGTGATTACCGTATCGGCACTCGTTATATGGGTGAGCCAATCATGGATAACGTCAAACGCGAGGCCATGAAGGTGCCGTTTCTGGCAGATCTACTGCGCTCGGATTCCATTTACCTGTGCCACAACATCACGATCAATAATCTGGCTCCAATCGCAACATTCCTGGGAATGATCGGGAACCCGTCGCAGGGGGGGCTTTCGGTCACTGAATTTAAGCGACGACAGAGCCTGCATCGTAAAGCAGAGATTGCGGCGATGATGGATGTGCGCGAGTTTATTGGCAAGGCGCAGGAGACTTACGGTTACCCTAATTTCATCAATGACGCCGGCGGCAGCCTCTGCGAACTCGACGAACCTTCGGTGCTTCAACAATTAGCCGAAGATACCCTGATCCTTTATCTCAAGCCGCCGGAGGCGATGCTCGCCAAGATTATTGAACGTTCGCTGCGTGAACCCAAGCCTATGTACTATCAGAACAGTTTTCTCGACCGGGTGTTACCGGAGTATCTTGCGGAAAAAGAACTTACCTCGGCAGATGAGATCGTACCCAACGACTTTTTTTGCTGGATATTTCCTCGACTGGTCGAGCATCGCCTACCGCGGTACCAGACTATTGCCGATGAGTATGGCGTCGTTCTGGAGGCCGACCGGATTGATGGCATTCATGGCGAGACCGATTTTATCGAACTGATCTGCGAGACACTGGGTTAACGGTGCCGATCGTCGCTAATTCGGATTTGCCCAGTTTCGAGCGTTTTCGGCGCGAGGGTGGCGAAGTGCTTAGCGCGGACCGGGCCGGGTCACAGGATATTCGTGAGTTGCATATTGGGCTGATGAATAACATGCCCGACGCAGCACTTGAATCGACAGAGAGGCAGTTCTTGCGTCTCATCGGCGGCTGTAACCGCATTGCTCAGTTCTATGTCTATCCGTTCTCCCCGCCACAGGTTCCGCGCACAGATCAGGCTCAGACACATATTGAAAAGTACTACCATGACTTCGACCAACTAAAGGTAGAAGGACTTGATGCCTTGATTGTCACTGGAGCCAATCCGGTTTGCGCACAACTGCCGGATGAGTGTTTCTGGGAGCCGATGTGTGAAACCCTGGATTGGGCTGTGCAGAACGTGACCTCTACCTTGTGCGCTTGTCTTGCAACTCATGCGGCGTTTTTGCATTTTCACAACATCGAGCGTCAGCCGTTAGCGGCCAAGTGCTGGGGTGTATTCAGTCACCGGGTTGTGCTGGAACATCCGTTGGTGCGTGACGTCAACACGCGATTTAATGTGCCGCACTCGCGCTGGAATGAGATTACCGCAGAGCAAATCACGCAAGCATCACAATTGGTGCTGGTGGACAGTGAAGAGGCGGGGGTACACCTGGCAACCAGTGCTGATGGGTTACGCCTGGTTTTTTTCCAGGGACATCCTGAATATGATGACTTCAGCCTGCTTAAGGAGTACAAGCGAGAGGTCAACCGCTTCCTGGCCGGCGAGATTGATGATTACCCCTCTTACCCGGATCATTATTTCAGTGAGAAGGCACTTCCTTTACTGGAGGCTTATCGTGAGTCGGTGGTTCGATCGCGTCAACAAGGCGTCTCTTTCGATCATTTTCCGGAACAGCAGATCCCGGTGGAGAATACCTGGGGCGATACGGGCAAGATGATTTTTAACAACTGGCTTGGCACCGTATACCAGTTGACAGGCCAGGATCGACGTGAGCCTTTCATGCCGGGCATTGACCCTGAGGAGCCCCTCGCCCAACTGTTCTAGGGCTTTTCCAATCCTTCTTGGCTTGGGCATGGTCCCACTCGACACTCGTTTTCTGTTAAAATTTTGTTCAGCGCCGATTTGATCATCAGCTTGCAGGCGCGTAATAAGTTTGCTAAAGCGCGTGTTTGTTGACCAACCCGCTCTAGCAACAGCCAGCGCGGGTTTTTTGTTTTCTGTAAAAAATCGCCACTTTCCGGGTTGCCCACCCCGGGGGAGCGAGGGGAGAAAACGGTCATGCCAGATACTTTGGAAAATCTCCTGTCAGAACGGGATTGGCTGTTGGCCGATGGTGCGACCGGTACCAATTACTTCGCCATGGGGCTGCAATCCGGAGATGCCCCTGAATTGTGGAACATTGCCCACCCTGACAAGGTTGCGCATCTGCACCACGAATTTATTGAGGCCGGCGCCGATATTATTCTGACCAACAGTTTTGGCGGTTCGTCTTATCGGCTGAAGCTACACCAGGCCCAGGATCGAGTCGGGGAACTCAATTGTGCCGCAGCGCAAATAGCCCGGCAGACGGCCGATAACGCCGGGCGGTCGGTGTTGGTTGCCGGGTCCATCGGGCCCACCGGTGAAATTCTCCAACCAGTAGGAGAGTTGGATCCCCAGGATGCGCAGGTTGCTTTTACTGAACAGGCTTGTGCTCTTGCTGAGGGTGGCGCGGATGTGATCTGGCTGGAAACGATGTCCTCAAAGGAAGAGCTACGGGCAGCGGGAGCGGGTGCCGCGCAGTCAGGATTGCCAGTGGTCGCAACGATGACCTTTGATACCAATGGCAGGACTATGATGGGGGTCGCACCTGCGGAACTGGTTGATATTTATCGTGATAGCGTACCGCGGCTGGCCGCCTTTGGAGCAAACTGCGGGGTGGGTGCACCGGATTTGATCGGCACCATTCTCGCTATGAGCCAACACCTGGCAAAAGATGACGTGCTGGTGGCCAAAGCCAATTGCGGTATCCCACAGTTTGTAGATGGCGAGATCCGCTATAGCGGCACAAAAGAATTGATGGCCGAGTACGCCCGGCTCGCTCGGGATACCGGGGCAAGAATTATCGGTGGATGTTGCGGTACTACCCCGGAGCACCTGGCGGCGATGCGTCAAGCGCTGGACAATCACCAGCCTCGGCCCGCGCCGGATATCGAAAGGGTTGCAGAACTGCTGGGACCGGTCACAGCTGGAGCCCGGGCCGCCTGCTGCCCAGAGCTCTCAAGCGCTGACGCAACTCCACGTCGTGTCAGAGGAAATCGCCGGCGTCGCAGTGCCAGTTAAAACGTTGACGAAGGTGCTATGCTGACCGGGTGAGACATGCGTTTATCATGGATCCTCTTGAGCGGGTTAAGCCCCACAAGGACACCACTTATTTCCTGATGTTGGCCGCCCAGCAGCGGGGCCACGAGGTTTTTTATGTTGATCCCAAGACTTTGGCTCTGGATCACGATCGGGTGGTGGCCAAAGGATGCTCGGTAACGGTATCGGATTGCCACGACAAACCTTTTAGCTCTGGCGGTGAAGCTGCGCTGGCCCTTCACGGCATGGATGTAGTGTGGATTCGGCAGGACCCGCCATTTGATCGGGGCTATCTCTACGTTACGCTGATACTGGATTACCTGCCCAGTGACGTGCAGGTGATTAACCGGCCTGCCACCATTCGGGACTGGAATGAAAAACTGGCGGCGCTTCGTTACCCGACGCTGACACCACGCACTCTGGTGTCGCGTGACCCTGTCCAGATCAGTGAATTTGCGAAACGCCTGGGCCGAATCACCGTAAAGCCGGTTGATGGCCACGGCGGCAAGGACATTGTGTTTCTGGATGCAGATTCAGCCGATCTCGAAACACAGCTGCACTTGGCGACCCATGAGGGTCGCCACTGGGTCGTAGCGCAGGAATATCTGCCGGCCGCTCGCGATGGTGATAAACGTATCCTGTTGCTGGATGGCGAGCCGCTCAGCGCCATCCTCCGGGTTCACGCCGAAGGTGCCGAGCTTAATAATCTGGACCAAGGTGGTACGGCTCAGCCATGTGTACTGGATGCGCGTGATCGCGAGATCTGCGATGCCCTGCGTCAGGATCTCACGGCGCATGGGGTACGTTTTGCCGGTATTGATGTTATTGGTGGCCTGCTCATTGAGGTCAATATTACGAGCCCGACGGGGCTGCAGGAAATGAGCCGCTTTGACGGTCAGGCGTATCATCACCAGGTGATCGAGCGCCTTGAGTAGTACTGCTTGCCTAATCGCCTGCTGCCAGACCCTCCCGACGTGGATCTACGCCGCTCACCAACTGCCCGCCGGGCAAGACTTGAATAACATGCAGGCCGCTATTTAGATCACGAACCCGTGTCTGGTGGCCTATGGCTTGCAGTGCAAGGTCGAGAGGGGCAGTGGTCTCAGCAGGTTCAAGGTCGGTTTTGCCGTTGCGGTTGCAAAAATGCGGCATCGAGACGGCCTGTTGGGGGCTCATCCCCCAGTCAAGAACACCGACCAGGGACTGGGCTACGTAACAGATTATCCGGCTGCCGCCCGGTGAGCCGGTGACAAGAACCGGTTCACCGTGAGAATCAAAAACAATCGTCGGGGCCATCGAACTACGAGGTCGTTTACCGCCTTCGACCCGGTTGGCGACTGACAAGCCCTCGCGCTCTTTGATAAATGAAAAATCGGTAAGCTCATTGTTCAACAGGAAACCGTCGGTCATCAGTCGGCTGCCAAACCCGGATTCGATCGTCGTGGTCATCGATACGATATTACCCAGGGCGTCAATAATGCTGAGGTGACTGGTTCCGGCTGGCTCGCTCTGATAGACCGTTGCATTCGCAGTCAGTACCCCGGGTGGTATCCCGGCAGAGGCTTTGCCGATCGAGGAGTCGGCATGGATCATCCGGCTACGCTCGCTAAGGTAGCCTGAATCGAGCAGCCCAACGACCGGGACCGGCACGAAATCGATGTCGGCCATATAGCGGGCCCGGTCAGCGAAGGCGAGACGTGAGGCTTCTAATATCAAGTGAATACTTTGTAGGCTGGGCCCCAATCTCGGCAAGTCAAAGCGCTCAACCAACCCCAGGATCTGGCCAATGGTCAGTGCACCAGAACTGGGTGGGCCCATGCCACAAACGGAGTAGCTCCGATAGGGGGCGCAAACCGGGGGCCGCAAAATGGTACGGTATCCAGCGAGGTCTTCGATCGTCATCAGCGCGGGCAGCGCTGAGGTATTTTCGAGGGCTTTTAATAGGCGTAAGGCAATCGGGCCCTGATAAAATGATCTAATACCTTTTTGCGCTATCTGTCGCAGGGTGTTGGCAAACGCGAGGTTTTTGAGGGTGAAGCCCACCGGCAGAGGATCGCCGCTTGCAGTAAAGAAGTACCCGCGAGCTGGAGCAAACTTGAGCAGCCCCCGGTCGGCTGCACTTGCAATGGACTGTGCGAGTCGTGGCGATACGCTAAAGCCCTCACTGGCTAGTGTGATACCCGGCTTAAAGAGTTCAGCCCATGGCTTCTTCCCAAAAAGATTGTGTGCTGTATGCAGCAGGTGCAATGTTCCTGGAACACCAACGGCACGGCCGCCCACCATAGCCTGACGCCACTTAAGAGGAGCGCCATTGGCATCGAGAAAGTAGTTGGCATCCGCTGCAGCCGGGGCGGTTTCACGACCGTCGAGTGTGTGCAGTTGCCGTGCGGCTGCATCCCAGTACAGCATGAATGCGCCACCACCAATACCTGAGGACTGGGGCTCTACCAGGTTAAGCACCATTTGTGCGGCAACGGCGGCATCGACCGCGGTTCCGCCATTGGACAGCACATCGACTGCTGCCTGGGTGGCCAGCGGATGGGCTGTTACCGCCATGAAGCGTTGGGCCTGCACTGGGGGTTTTGCCTGCCAGCCGCTCGCCGGTTCAGGCGCTGCAATTGACGCCGCGTGCACGGGTACGATTACACCCAAAGCACCCCAGCAGATCGCCAGAATTGAGCGTCTCATCTATTGATCACTAACAAAACAAACAAGCCTGTCGATACCAGGATCATTATCCAATGGCGTTTAGCCTGTGCTTTATAGATCTCAACCTGGCGTTTCAGTTCTTTATTTTCGTGTTGCAGCTCATTTATAACGACTGTTGCTTCAGCTTCGCTCATATCTTCAGTCCTAGTCATTTTTGCTCAGTGAATGTCGCGCTTCGACAGGTTTCCCATATCTGACAAATAAACCTTAAGCATTAAGCAGATTCAACTTTGACAATATGAGTGTGAGACAGATGATCGTGCCAGGTACGCCGATGAGGGTCGACGAATACCCAGAAAAAACCCAGTCCGAGTGCTGCCAACGACAGGCAGGATGCTGTAAAGCGCCAAAAGGCATCTTTCCAGCGTAGTCGATGGCCATCGTCCCGCAATAAGTGTAGTCGCCAGGCTTTCATGCCAACCGTTTGGCCGCCGTGGACCCAGAAGCCCCCCAGGTAGGCAAAACAGGCGCCAAGCAGATACACCCGTTTGATGGTCAGCGCCCAAGCCTCGCCCGACGCAAACTGATCGAGTATTGGCAGGGGCAGGGCAGCGATAAAGAGAACGGCGGCGACTACGAAGCCATCGTAGACCATAGCCCCAAAACGACGCGGGATTCCAGCGGGTCTTGATGATAGCGTGTCACTAACTGTCATAGGCGCACCAGAGACCCATGGAGGTAAGCCCGGAACCCGCTGGCAGAATAAGCCACAGCTTGCACCCAGTTAATCCCCCACTTACTCACACTTTATCCACAGTTGGTTTAACAACGACCTGCTGCGCAAATTGGCGTCCCCGGCAAGATTCGAACTTGCGACCTATCGCTTCATACCCCTACAGTTTTCACTGCCGGATCCCCAAACCCGTTTGGAGTCTGGACTTTATCTTCACCAATAGGCCGGCTGGCCCTTAGGCGCTGCCCGTCAAGTCTCTACACCTTCCCGCCACAGGCGGGCTTGGCTCGGTATTGCCACCACCGGTTGTGCTGAGGTTTCACCGAGTTTGAGCAGATTCACACAGACTGTTTCCAAAGCCTGGTGCCCAGAATAACCCAGGAGGCGATTGCTCTGTCCAGCTGAGCTACGGGGACTCACTGTCGCCAGTATACCAAGCGAGAGTCGATAGCGATTACAAAAAAATCCCGGATCACCGGTTGGGGGGTTGGATGCACAATGGGGGAGGTAACCGGTGACCCGGGACTTGTTCTAAAAAAGAGGCATGATCGTTTTGGGTATACGGGGCGCAGTCTATGGCCTGGCAACGAAACGTAAATCGGCCTGTGCCTGAAAACGATCCTGTTTTTGTAAATCATTCCCCTACTTCGTTATGCCTAGGCCTTAGGTAATCTGATGGCTGAAGGCGTTGGCCTAGATCAAGACTTTTACCGAAGTGCCACCCTGGTCGGATTCACGGCGATCCTGATGTGGTCGCTGTTGGCGGCACTGACCGTGGCGACCGGCGCTGTTCCGCCTTTTCAGCTTGCAGCAGTTTGTTTTGCAATCGGTGGCGCGCTTGGCCTTATCTGGACGAGCATTCGAGGAGAGCTTCGGCTGTTAACGGGTCAGCCATTGTTGGTTTGGCTGCACGGTGTAGGGGGTATTTTTGGCTATCACTTTTTTTATTTCACAGCGTTACGTCACGGCTCACCGGCGGAAGTCAGCCTTATCGCCTATCTTTGGCCGCTGCTGATCGTATTATTCTCTGCGGCGTTGCCGGGCCACCGATTGAAGGTACACCACGTTGTGGGCGCTATGTTGGGACTCGTCGGTGTAGCTGTAATCGTGCTTGGCCGGGGCAGGGGGCTAATCATCACCGAGCCAGTAGGCTATCTGGCTGCCGGTGCTTGCGCACTCATCTGGTCTGCCTACTCGGCCAGCAATCGAATTTTTTCAAAAGTGCCTACCAGTCTTGTCACTGGGTTCTGCTTGATAAGCAGTTTCCTGGCTGGTATCTGCCATTTGCTGTTCGAGCAGGCCCTGTGGCCCCAGACAACACTCGCCTGGTGGGCCGTGCTGGGGTTAGGGGTGGGGCCGGTCGGCTTGGCTTTTTTTGTCTGGGATTATGGCTGCAAGCAAGGCGATCTTCGGGTTCTTGGTGCTGGTGCCTATCTGGCGCCGCTTTTATCCACTGCAGCCTTGCTGGCCCTGGGGCTGGAGTCACCCCGGTTATCGATCATCCTCGCCGCCTTTTTGATCACAGGCGGCGCGATGATTGCAGCGCGTGACCTTATCCGGCGGCGCTCATCGGCTTCGAGGTAATCGGTTTGCACATTAACCGGCGATCGCCGCCAGGTCGGTTTGCCCGTGAGCTTTGATCCAACGCAATTGATTATCGTCAGTGCGCGGGCAGGTAAGTGTCAGACCAGCGCAGCACCACGTTAAAGGATACCGAGATACGATGATCCTGCGAGAGGTTTGGATGTACCAGGTGATGGACAAAGGCAGGCCACAGGAGAATGTCGCCTGAGCGTGGTTGGATTCGGTGCTCCGGGTCAACCTGACCATCGGCCTTGATAGCCGTCATGTTCGCCTGGGGCCGTGGGTCAAAAAAGGAAATTGCACCCGGGGTGCGATCGGAGCGCCCGGGCAGGTCAATCGGGGCATCAGGTACCGACACGTAGTACGTACCGGACAGCCAGGCGTGCGGATGGTTATGCAGGTTGTGGTAGTCGCCAAAGCGATTGACGTTGGCCCAGCCCTGTAGATGCCAGTCAACGGCGTAATCGATAGCGCTGTGATCGATATAGCGAATGACAGCATGATTGATGCATTCGCGCAGCCATACCAGTGCCGGGTGCTCCAAGGCCAGCAGATTTTCCTCAAGATAGCCCGTTGTCAGATCAGCGCGTTCGCTGTCCAAGCGTATGATCTCATCGACCAGCGCCTGGTTTATGGGCTGATCCGCTGGTAGGCGGTCGCGCATAAGCACGGTTGGCCACAATGACAAAAATTGTGCGTTGTCAGGCATGGGAAGTGATAGACGATGGTGGTTGTTTACCCGGAGCCGGCAAGATTAGGTTTAGCGATGATGAATTGCTCAAGCGGTCAGCAACAGTTCGAAGAATTTCATCTGATGGACAAGAAACCCGTGTTCGGCGTATTGTCAAATACCAGGCCACTACCAACAACTATACAAGAAATAGGCGTCCGAAGATCACTGCTATACCCGCTTTTCAAATTCAGCTAAAGGGACAAGAGGCGCAGCGGCTCTGCGAATGCCGATTGCATTCATGGGCTAGGTATACTTCGTGATCCGTTAGCCGAATATAGGATCAATCTATATAATAATCCGCGATGCCTGATCAGAGTGAAACAGCAGTGGTTGCGCGGATACATTTCGTTTTTCTGAATATTGGCCATTTTGTTGACCATCTGTTGCCCCTGGTTTTCGCCAGTGTCGCTGCCCTGACCCTGACTCGGGAATGGGAAATGAGCTATGCGCAGTTAATTCCCTATGCCATTCCGGGAGTGATCGCATTCGGGCTCGGCGCTTTGCCAGCGGGCTGGTTGGCCGATCGCTGGAGTCGCGAGAAGATGATGGCAATATTTTTTGTTGGAATCGGTATTAGCGCTGTCGCCACGGCCATGGCAACAACGCCAGTTACGATGGCCTTGGGACTTTTTGCTATTGGGCTTTTTGGATCGATCTATCACCCGGTTGGAATCGCCATGGTGATCCAGGGACGCCAGCGTACTGGTGTGCCGCTGGCGGTCAACGGAGTGTTTGGCAATCTTGGTGTCGCCTGTGCGGCCTTGTTCACGGGTCTTTTGATTCAATCGAGCGGCTGGAAAGCTGCCTTTATTTGGCCCGGTGTTGTGACCTTGCTGCTGGGTGTCGCCTACATCGGTTTTCTTTTTGCCTGTCGTGATGTCCAGCCAGGCCGTCAATCTGAGGGCAAACAAGACGCGCCTGCCGGGCCGACAGGTTTTGCACGGGCGCAGTTGATTCGCATTTTTCTAATCGTTTTTGCCTCGACAGCGCTGGGCGGGTTGATATTTCAGAGCACGACTTTTGCCCTGCCCAAGATCGTGGGTGAGCGGATGGCAGATATTGCAGTTTCGGTTTCCGACATAGGCTGGTATGCATTTGGCATTTTTGCCCTCGCCTCTATCGGCCAGCTTATCGTCGGATTTGTGGTAGATCGGTGGTCGCTGAAGTATGTATTTCTAACCGTAGCGGCCTGCCAAAGCATCTTTTTCCTGGCGATGGTTGGGTTGAGTGGGTCATGGGCATTGGCGATAGCCACAGCATTCATGCTGGTGGTTTTCGGCCAGATCCCCATTAACGATGTGCTGATTGGCCGGGTGACCAAGACGCAATGGCGCAGCCGGGCGTTGGCCGCGCGGTACATCATTACCTTTTCGATCAGCGCCACTGCGATACCGATGATTGCCTTGGTTCATACGAATTGGGGCTTTGATATTTTCTTTTTGATTCTGGCTGCCGCCGCTGCTGCAATCTCCGCTATTGTCCTGTTTCTGCCGCGGTTACAGGCTTCAAAGAACACGGTGTAAAAATGAAGGGCGAATTTCTGAATTAACCTACCGGCAGGGCTTGAAAGGTACGGCCAGATACCCCATTTCTTCCGGGTCGAAGCGCCCAATAGGACCAACCTAACCAGTACAGGAGAACTCGCCCGGTCACGACAAGCGCCAAGGATTTTGGGACTGCCCGGCCGCGCGCTGTAGATGAGTCAGACCAAAATAATACGCCTCACGCTGGTCTTGTTGTCGGGTCCATCATAAATTCTGCGCCTTCATAAATCCTTACAGAGTAACAAAATGATAGGCCCCAGAGTTTTATCAAGAACTACGAAAAAGGCATCAAGACCATTACTGCGATGGGCCGGGTCAGTAGTGTCGCCTGGCACCTGGAAAGCCCGGGCCGGGCGGTATTATTCTTTGCCGCTTAACAAGAGGCTGATCGTCTTGGTTGCCTAAGGACAGGATCGACAATGGAAATTCTTCAGAACCTATTAGTTGCGTTGAAGTACTTACTGTATGCGGCAGTGATCTTAAGTCTGTTAGTTTGGCTCTTTTTAAACTACGCTCCGGCGTTTGGCGGCAAGCCAGACGAAAATAGCACCCAACGTATGACGCACTCGAAAAACTTCAGGGGTGGAAAATTTGTCAACCTGGCGTCGACGCAAGTGAGTACGTCGTCAGGCAGTAGGAAAATCTCAATATTCGATTGGGTTTTCACTCCCGATGGGAAAAATCCTGCTAAGCCGTTGCCATCTGAGTCTTTTGATCGCGATAGTTTGACGGAGGGTAAATTCGTTTGGCTGGGGCATTCGACTCTTCTGATGAAAACAAGTGGTGTTGTCATAATGACGGACCCTGTTTTTAATCGTGCGTCCCCAGTTCCGTTTATAGGTAATCCGTTCTCATTGCAAAACCCAATTGCTATTGATGCCCTACCCACTGTCGATGCGGTGCTCATCTCCCACGACCACTATGACCACCTCGACTACCAGGCGATTACAGATCTATCGGAACGTGTTGATCGTTTTTTTGTGCCATTAGGCGTCAAAGCGCATTTGCAACGATGGGGCGTCAACGGTGAAAGGATCAGCGAGCTGGATTGGTACGAGAGCGAGCTTTACCGGGGTCTTAAATTGACATTGGCCCCGGCGCGCCACTTCAGTGGGCGACGATTCAGCAACCGAAACGAGACGCTTTGGGGTTCGTGGGTTATCGATTCCAAAACACTGAACGCGTACTTCAGTGGTGACGGCGGATACTCAGAGACCTTTAAAACTATTGGAGAAAAATATGGCCCGTTTGATATCGCCTTTATGGAAAACGGAGCCTACAACCTCAATTGGGCGAACATTCATATGATGCCTGAGCAGACCGTGCAGGCGAGTATCGATCTCAATGCCCGGGTACTATTTCCTATTCACTGGTCTAAGTTTGATTTGTCGGTACACCCATGGGACGAGCCCGCTATTCGGATTACCGCAGAGGCGAAAAGACGGGATGTGACTGTCGCCACGCCACTGATTGGAGAAGTCTTTGATCTGGAAAAATTGCCCCAAGTCCACTGGTGGGAGGCGCTAAGAACCGAAAGTGACAGGTTAGTCATAAGCGGCAATAGCCAAAAGGTGTTGCAGGAATAGTGTTTCCGAAACCGGTGCTGTGACGTTTGTGACAAGGCAGGTTTGAGACACAGCAAATACGTCAACAAGGTGAATCTAACTGACTTATAGAACGAAGCGTGGGTTGCTGGTCGGCACCGCTGTTTAGCTGGAATCCGTCACCTTGCGCACCCACCGGGCCGCGGCTTCATCAATGACGCACTCGCCCCGATGGACGGATGCGGCTATCTGTTCGAAGTCATTATCATGGGCGTCGATCAGATGGCGTTCAAGTTTGCGTGCAACGGCGCCAGCCAGTCTGCGCCGGGTGAATTTCCGGAGATCGCTTACCGCCGTTGCTCGTCCCGACCTACACAGTTCCAGCAGGCGGTCCGCCAACGTGCCAACACCCTCACCCGTGGTTGCTATGGTCGATAGCACGGGGATCGGCCGTGCATTCGAAGGCAGACTCTGTGCCATGATGAGTTGTCCTACATTTTTTTCCGAGTCGGCCAGATCGCTCTTGTTTGCGACCAGGATATCGGCGATTTCCAGTATGCCGGACTTGATGGCTTGGATGTCATCGCCGCTGTTGGGTGTGCACACCACAATGCAGGTGTCGGCGATCCCTCGGATGTCGATCTCGGACTGCCCCGCTCCGACAGTTTCCACCAGGATTAGGTCGAACGGACTGGCCTGCAGAACCTGGATCACACGATCGACGCCGGCCGAGACCCCGCCAGTACCCCCTCTTGTCGACAGGGAGCGTATGTAAACGCCTTCGTCCGCCTGGTGTCGGTTCATCCGGCATCGGTCACCCAGGACCGCTCCGCCGCTGAAAGGGCTGCTCGGGTCGATGGCGACAACAGCAACGGTCTGGTTGCGGGCACGCAACTCTGCCACCAGTTGGTCGATCAGCGTGGATTTCCCCGCCCCCGAAGTGCCAGTAATACCTACTACTGGGTGCGAATGGTTTGCCGGTCCGATGCGCTCGAGCAGCGTTTGCGCTTTGGCGCCGCCATTTTCAGCAACGCTGATGGCCCGCGCGAGCACCGCGCGGTCGCCACGGCGCAGGCAGGCAACAAGATCGCTAGACACCGCTTAGGGCACGATCAGGGGGTCGCCGGTACCGAACTCTTCGCGCAGGCGGGCGACGATCTCACCGTGGGTTGCGCCGGCCGTGGCTGCTGCCACCACACCCGCATAGACATTCTGTCGTTCGGAGTTGGCGGCTGTGGCCAGTTCGTCCAGGGCCCGCGCCACTACTGCCGTATCGCGTGATTGCTTATAGGCATCCAACCCCTCCAGGTATTGGGTGACGGATTCTTCGTCGGGTCGCTCCAGCGTCGCAACCGGCGGCTCCACACCCTCCGATTCATAGGCGTTGACTCCGACCAGTGTCTGCTCACCGGTATCCAGGCTACGCTGAAATCTCAGCGCGGATTCCCCGATCCGGGTCTGGACTATCCCTTCCTGGACGGCCTTGTACATACCCCCGGCCGACTCCACGGTATCCATGACCTCCCTGATCTTGTCTTCCATCTGATCGGTCAGGGTCTCCACATAGTAGGACCCCCCGAGCGGATCGATGACGTCGGTCAGGTGTGCCTCCTCGCGCAGGATGTTCTGGGTGTTGATCGCGATCCGTGCCGCATCTTCGGTGGGTACGCACAGCACTTCGTCGTAGGCATCGGTGTGCAGGGATTGCAGCCCACCGAGGATTCCGGCGATGGCCTGGGCGGTGACTCGGGAAATGTTGTTCAGCGGTTGCTGTCGGGTCAGGTCGACGCCCGAGGTCTGGGCATGGAACTTGAAGCGCCAGGCCTTGGGGTTCTTGACGCCGAATGTGTCGCGCACGATCGACGCCCAGATGCGACGGCCGGCGCGGAACTTGGCGATCTCCTCAAACAGGCTGATGGATATGTCGAAGAAAAAGGTAAAGCGTGGAAAAAAGAGCTCGGGATCCAGACCGCGATCGATGCAATCCTGGGCGTACTGTATCGCTGTGCACAGTGTGAATGCCATGGCTTCGGCCGGGGTAGCGCCGGCCTGTTGCATGTGCTGGCCAACAATCGAAAGCGGGTTCCACCCCGGGACCTGCTCGAGCGTGAACGCGATATGGTCGACCAGCATGCGTCGGGCGCCGGGCAGCGCCAGCCGGAAAAACATATGATTGGCCACGTAGTGCGAGATGTAATCGCTCTGGTTGGATGTCCCGGTGATGCGCGTCCACGGGATGCCGCGCCGCTTGGCGACCGCGAGCAGAAGCGCCAGCAGCGTGAACGGTGACGGGTCGTTCTGGGCAGTGGACAGTTGTGCAATGTCGACGCCGGAAAAACACGTGTCCATATCATCCACCGTGTTGAGTACGACCCCACAGGTTCCGAGCAGTTCCCGCGGTACCTGGTCGGCATCGAAACCCCGGTAGACTGAATTACAGGGGATCAGGCTGACCGCGGACACGCCGGTTTCCAGCAACTTGTGTAGGCGGGTGTTGTAATCCGTGGGGACCCCAAACCCAATCAGTTGGCGCTGGCTCCAGGTTTGGCCACGGTGCATGCTGGGGTAGATGCCGCGGGTCATGGGGATCTGGCCCGGGTAGCCGAGTTGTTGTGCATACCGGGTCCCGTCCCGATCCGTCTCGTCGTACAGCGGATTGATACGGATGCCCGAGCGGTTGACCACCTGGGTTTCCGTAGGCAACTGGGTGCGATAGTCCCGCTGCCAACGCTCGCGGGCGGGATCCTGTCCGCCGTCGGGCTCGAGTTTGCGCGGGGTATTGCCTTTAGCCATGGGTCGGGTTATTCCAGTAGTTCGGGTGCCTGCTGCCGCGCGTTTGCCGCCAGCTGAGAGACTTCGCGGGTGATCTCCTCCATCGGGCTGCCGGGGTGGAACACCCGGCTCACCCCTGCTGCGATCAGTAACGCCTCTTCGTCGTGCGGCACGATGCCGCCCACCACCACGCCCACATGGTTCAGGTTTTCTCTTTTCAGCGCGGCCATCAGGCCCGGTACCAGCAGGTGGTCTGTTGCCAGGGAGCTGATGCCGACCACGTCCACGTCCTCGTCCTGCGCGAGGCGAACGACGTCCTCGACGTCTTGCCATGGGGGCGTGTAAATGACCTCCATGCCCGCATCCCGCAGCGCAGCAGCGACCAAGCGGCTGCCGCGGTCATGACCGTCCAGACCGATCTTGGTTACCAACACTCGCGGTGGCGTTCGCATCATCGGAAACCAGTATATAGAAGAAAGGATATCCGAAGATTGCGAAACCCGGCACGCCGCCCGCGAGAAGGGTTATCACTTAACCGGTAAAGGGTTGGATTCATGCCATTTGCTTGTCCCAATCTCTTGGGACTGACTCGCCTCTGGTACTCAGAAGAGCAGGTGCGAGACGGTCCTGTCAGGGCAGGGGGGGCGTTCGAGTTTACCCAGATCGGCCAGATGTTCTTGCTCGTTGGCCCACTGGTGAGGCCTCGCGACCTCCTCGGTTGTCCGCAACGCCAAGATCAGAGAAGCTCGAAGTGTTGACCGACGAGATCCATCAGCTTCCCCCTTGCATCAACAACGCCGAGGTTCGCTCGAAGGTTCAATAGGCCCCTGCGGTGCCAATGGCGTAACCTGGCAATCCCCCACATCTGCCAAAAACAAATTCCTATCCCTATCGCTTCCCTTATCCCTCGCAAACGAGAACGGGTGGACACATTTCTAATTGAAACTGAAGCCTGATACTGAATATGCGCGAAAACCAGCTGATGTTCCCCTGGAGAAGTTACTTGATAATAGCGAATGGGCCGTTTATAGATTCCCACCCTGGCCCTACGACACACTGATGGGCGCTTAACGTAGTCCCGCTGTTGTATATCAGCGTTGACCTGGTCGGTGAATTGGAGTTAAGTTGTGAGATCAGGATCTTTCAGGCTATATCCTAGTAAACTTTCAATCTTTTCACGACTGATTGTGGTAGACAGTTTTTGCTGCATACGAATAATATGCCCCTTTGGAGTCGCGTGAATATGCAAGACGAAATAAAAGAAGCCCTAGAGAAGATTTTTTCTGTCGATTCAATCTTATATAAGGAAAGGGGGTTTCAACGGCGTATTGGGTTCGGTGAACGTCCGGCATTGCTCAACATCGATTTAGCGAACGCGTGGACTCGACCCGGGAACGCATTTTCCTGTGAAAATATGGATGTAATTATCCCGGCCACCCAGGCTTTGCTGGCGGCGTCGCGCGGCGCCGGAATTCCGATCGTGTTTACGACGACTGCCTATGACGTAACGGCAGGCAGCCCTTCGGACATGGGTCTGTGGCATAAAAAGATTCCGGTCGAGCTGCTTCACGCCGGCAGCGAAGCCTGTCAGATTGATGATCGAATAACGCCCCTTGATAGTGAATTTGTTATTCAGAAAAAACGCGCCAGTGGTTTTCATGGCACTTATCTAGCCGGGTTCTTGCGAGCTCACCAGGTAGACACGGTGATTATTACCGGAGTCACTATGGCGGGTTGTGTAAGGCATACAACGGAAGATGCCATAGCCGAAGGGTTTCGCCCAATCGTGGTCCGCGAAGCTGTCGGAGATCGTGTCCCTGGCGTTACAGAATGGAACTTATTTGATATCGACGCTAAGTTTGGCGATGTAGAATCATTAGCACGGGTTCTTAAATATCTGGGGACGATTAAGAACGAAGGTAATACGTAATAGCGGGGTCTTGAGTTTTGGAAATGGCAGGGGAGATTCACACGGTGTTGAATTACTGTTCCGGCGGCAGATTGGAAACTCTGCATGGCTAGGGTAGGTGTTGACGTTGGTGGGACCAACACCGACTTCGTGCTCGAATCGGAACATGGAGTGTATTTTCATAAAGTTGCCAGTACTCCTCAGGATCAATCTGAAGGCGTCTTGAAAGGGTTAGCGGAGTTGTGTGACCGTGCTGGAATCCGACCGAATGAAATTAAGTTGATCGTTCATGGCACGACCGTCGCAACAAATATCACGTTGGAACATGACGGCGCCGAAGTAGGAATGATAACCACCCGAAACTTTCGGGATATTCTCCACATTGGAAGGCATAAACGACCACATAATTTTTCTCTTCATTTTGATGTACCTTGGCAAAGTCGCCCGCTCGTTAAGCGACGGAATCGAATTGCGGTAACCGAAAGAATCCTGCCTCCAACAGGAGAGGTGGAAACCCCCCTAAACGAGAATGAGGTTCTTGACGCGATCGCATTGTTTAAGCGTCGGGGAATTCAATCGGTTGTCATTGGATTTTTGTTCTCCTTTCTTAATGATTCTCACGAGCGCCAGGCCAAAAGAATTGTCGAAAGAGAAATGCCGGGTGTGTTTGTCTGTACGTCTTCAGATGTTGCCAACGTCATGAGGGAATACGAACGCTTTTCAACGGCTGCGATGAATGCATTTATCGGACCACGAACTTCTTTTTATCTTAATAATCTCCAAAAAAGATTAGACAACGAAGGTTTCGGGGCAAACTTAAGAGTTATCCAGTCGAATGGCGGAATTTCGACAGTAGAGACTTGTTCCCGGCGAGCAGTGACGATGTTAATGTCGGGTCCAGCCGGTGGGGTCATAGGGGGAAAGACCGAAGGTTTGTCCTGTGGAATTCATAACCTGATTACAGTTGATATCGGCGGAACGTCTGCTGACATTAGCACCATCCCCGATGGTCAGATCAAGATCATGAACCCCAGGGACTCCTACGTCAGCGGTCACCCCATTTTAATTCCGATGATTGATCTCGTGACGATTGGCGCGGGTGGCGGTTCTATCGCATACGTTGATTCTGCTGGGGGGTTTCATGTCGGCCCACGCTCCGCGGGTGCGGATCCTGGGCCGGCTTGTTATGGGCGAGGAGGGGAAGAGCCGACTGTGACAGATGCACAGGTTGTACTTGGGCGTTTGGATGCGGACAAAATGTTAGGCGGCGATCTGCTGCTGGATCCAGAACTCGCACGGCGCGCGATCGAGATCAAAATTGCAAAACGCCTTAATATCTCACCCATAAATGCGGCGCTTGGGATTATTAAGGTGATCAACTCGAACATGGCCCTGGCCATTCGTTCAAATTCGGTGGCTCGTGGTGTTGATCCAAGAGAGTATTCACTGATGCCCTTTGGTGGCGCTGGACCTTTGCACGGTGTTGCTTTGGCTGAATCGGTTTCAGCAAAGAACATTATTGTACCGGTTGCTCCGGGTATAACGGCAGCGATGGGCCTGCTACAGACTGACATGCAATACGAACATGCCCGCTCGTTAATCGCGTCGTTATCCAAGGTGACAAGCGAGACCGCAGAGCGGATAAATCATGTACTTAAAGAACTGATATCGGAATGTCGACAGGATCTTGAACAAGATGGGGTTCCGGCAGCCCGACATAATTTTCAGCGAATTGCTGAGTGTCGATATCACGGTCAAGGATTTGAACTTCGCGCCGATATTCCAGAGGGCGAAATTACACGAGATAACGTCTCAAATATCGTTGCCAATTTTCATGCGCAGCATCAGCTGGATTATGGTTATGCATTTGAGGACGGAGAGGTTGAACTGATTACCATACGGGCGATCGGGATGGAGCCCGTGACACCACTCAAAGTGGCACGCCTGGAACAGGCAGCTGGCGGAACGATAGACGATGCGTTTCTTTATCGACAACAAACTGTTTTTGATGATGGTCAAACTTTAGAAACACCTCGTTACGACCGGGAGAAGCTCAAATTTGGCCATGTCGTTCCAGGTCCGGCGCTGGTCATTCAGCATAATTCAACCATATTAATTCCGCCGGGCTATGTCTCTCAGGTCGGTGAATTCGGAAATTTGACGATCGAACGAAGCAACTAGCGATTTCTCTGAAAATACGAAAATTATGGCAACACAAGAATTAGACCCGATTACATTGCAAGTCATAAGCGGTGCACTGGACACGATCGCAGAGGAAATGGGACACATCCTCTATCGAATGTCATTCTCTTCGATTATCAGAGAGTCCCAGGATCTAGGTGCCGGACTGTTTGATACAGATTTCAGCACGTTATGCGAGTCAGAATCGACCCCGTTGCATATTGGTTCTCTTCCTGGGTATTTGCGGGGGATTCAGGATGTCTTGCAAGGTGGCGTTTGGAATGAAGGGGATGTCGTCATACACAATCATCCCTATTACGGCGCAAGCCATTCTCCCGATATTGCAATTGTTATTCCATGTTTTCACGGCGGTGAACTTGTAGGTTTTGCTGCCAACACGGCTCACCACCTCGATATTGGGGCTGCGACCCCCGGCTTGATTATTGATATACCGGATGTTTATGCGGAGGGAATGTTATTCGCTGGAATCAAGCTTTATGAAAAAGGTGTGCGTAACGAAGCGATATGGAATTTCCTCACCTATAACAGCCGTGCCAACCAACAACTGAAAAGGGATATTGAGGCTCAAGTCGCGTCGGCCAGGCTTGGCGTTCGACGTTTTCATGAACTGATTGAACGTTATGGAAAAGATACGATTCTTTCAGCGACGCACCAATTGATGGACTATACCGAGCGGATTCTTAGGCAGAAAATTGAAGAAATTCCCGATGGTGAATACCGAGCAGAAGGATTTTTGGATGATGATGGGAAAAATCGCGGTATACGCTTACCTGTAAAAGTATGTGTACGCATCAAAGGGGATTCGATAGAGGTTGATCTGACAGGCTCGGCAGATCAAGTAGAAACGGGGTTTAACGTACCTTTCGAAGGGTCAACCAAGGTGGCGTGTTTTTGTGCGATTCGCTCGTTGCTTCTCGATGCTGAGACCTCAGAAATACAGGTACCTTCAAATGAGGGGTCGTTTCGGCCCATTCAGGTGACCGCACCTAAAGGATCGATCTACAACCCCAAGTTTCCAGCGGCAGCAGAAGCTCGGTTTACTCAATGCAATCGGGTAATTGACCTAATTTACAAAGCGTTAGCACCAGTTTTGCCTGATCAAATTATTGCAGGAAGTTCCGCCTCATTATCATTTGCCGCGTATTCTGGCGTTCGACCTTCAGGGGATTATTGGGTGTTTTTGGAAGTCAACGAAGGGGCATATGGTGGACGTCCCAGATCGGATGGCCCGGACAGTATTGATAACCTGATGGCCAATACTCGAAACAACCCGCTTGAAGACCTCGCAATTCACCTTCCAATGATATGCGACCGTTATGAGCTTCGCGATGATGTGCTTCCGGGTGCCGGTCGCTACCGCGGAGGGATTGGCGTTGTCAAATCACAGCGTGTTCTTACGGATGCGTTTATTACACACGAAAATGAAAGACACCACGATGTACCTTGGGGTATTTTCGGAGGTTGGCCTG
>JBBWVW010000026.1:0-11569 GCA_050256425.1 Arenicellales bacterium
CCGATCCAAATCGGTTTGTTCCCGTGCGATAACCGGCGGCCAATCAGATCCTCTATCCGAGGAATAGGAATAGGCATTTGCTTTTGGCAGATGCGGGGCCTTGTGGATCACTCGCCCTGATATACACCTTGTTATCAGCAGAAAATCCTGAGTGCTCTAAGGACCCGAGCTCCTCGGGTTTTGGTAACGGACAGGGTTTTGCTGCCCGGTGAAAGACTTACGTCGTTGTGCATGCCTACCGAATCAGCTGCGGCCTTAATGTCAGGCAGCTGTCAGAACCTTCAAGGACACGCTTTCGACAATATCCTTTACCTTCTCGCGGTACTCCAGCATATGTGGTGCTACTGCATGGGCATTCAAATTGGCCATGGTTTCCCATTTTTCCACCATAGTCACGATATTTTCATCCAACTCTTGTGCGCTGAGTGAAGAATTAGTATCCACCATGGGCTGATATTCCATACAGCCTTCCTCGGCGTGCACATTGGATAGGTTGTCTTGTATGCATGCCAGTAATGCGTTTCGCTGACCCGCCTTGGCTTTTATCGTTGCTATGACACAGATCATATTCGTCTCTCCTTATCTCCAATCCAATGGGTTACTACCATTAAGGCAGTAGGTTAATGAAAATGGCGCAATACCTGTCCAGGTCGTCCAGCGTCACCGATCAAGCCTCCTTCATCGACAATCCGTGTGCCATTGACCCAGACGCCATGGACCCCGAGAGGATCTGTGGTTAGGCGGCGTTCTCCAGCGGGCAGATCGCTGACGCGCCTGGCTGGGCTTCTGCCGACGGTGTCCGGATCAAATAACATCAGATCGGCAAACGCACCCTGCTTGATGTAGCCGCGCTCAACGATGCCGTAGATCTGTGACGGTTGTCCCGTGAGCCTATAGATCGCTTGCTCCAAGCTCATGATTTTCCTGTCCCTCACCCAGTGACCCAGGAGGTGCAACCCGAATCCTGCGTCGCAGAAAAACGTCAAATGCGCACCGGCATCCGACAGTGCGATGGCCGAATATTCGTGGGTCAACAACTTCGATACCGCTGCTTCGTCCGCGTTCAGTAATACCGACAGAAACGTTGTTTCCAGGTCTTCCTCCAGCGCTAAATCCAGCATCAGATCCAGCGGATCGAGCCCGCTCGATTTGGCCAGCGATGCGAGGGACTGTCCCTCCAGATGTCGATGCGACGGCCGACTGACCTCGAGGACTTTAAGCTTATCCCACTCCCCGTTGAACAGCCGGACGGCAGCCGGTTGTGTGAGCTCTGCCCTCACCGAGTCGCGGAAGGACTGATCCCGAAGCAACTGCCGGTAATCTTCGTCAGACTCAGCCTGCATGGCTGGTTTCCACGCCGCAATACCTTCAAACGGGTAGGGGGCACGCAAGGTAAATTCGTTACTGAGCGGACAGCACGATACCTGCCCCCATAACAGGTTGTTTCGGCTGCGCGCCGCCTCGATGCATTCAAAATCCCGAAAGACCCCCTCGGGATCGGTGCTGTTGTGGAGCAGTGCTGCAATCACCACCGGCCTTTTGATTTCCTCAGCGAGCGTCTCCAGAAAGGGCACGGGTGTCGAACTTCCCTTCGTCAACATGAAAACGCCTTTTCCTCTAGCGCCCAGAACACCCACCAGAGCCTTCAGTTCGCGCTCCGTCGCAAGTCGGGATGGCATCGGATTTCCATCGGCGCCATTGTGCGATGGAGAGGTGGAGGTCGAAAACCCCACGGCGCCGGCCGCCATTGCCTCATCTACCAGGCATCGCATGGCCTCCACTTCATCCTCCGTTGCACTGCGCAGTGATGCTTCGTCGCCGAGTACGTGCGTGCGGATCGAGGAATGACCAACGAAGGTGCCCACATTGGGACCCACCCCTTTTGTCTCAAGAAGTTCAAGGTAATCAGAAAACGACTCGAATTCCCAGTCAATACCCGCCTCCATGGCCTTTAAGGACATGCCCTCGACACGCACCAGGTTGCGCATGGTCTTATCACGATTCTCAGGCCTGCACGGTGCAATGGTAAATCCACAGTTTCCGATAAGCACCGTTGTAACGCCGTGGCCCGGCGATGGGGTAGCCATAGGGTCCCAGGTAATCTGCGCATCGAAATGGGTATGGCTGTCGATGATCCCCGGCGCGAGCACCAAGCCATCGGCATCAATCTCAATCTTCGCAGTGCCGGCACATTCACCGACCTCGGCGATGCGCTCGCCCGAGACCCGGACACTCCCAAGAAACGGTGGAGCGCCTGTCCCATCGACGATGAGAGCGTTCCGGATTAGAAGATCGGGTTTCATCCCGGCGGCGACACTGTAACGTGTGCCGGATCAACCGGGCCCGTGACGATTCCAGCCTGGCGAAAAACCTCGACCGTGACGGCCAGTTCTTCTGGGATAATCTCAACCTGGGAGGACCAGCACCCCAATGCTTGGTAGGCACCGATGGTGTCCGCCAGTATCTCGACCGGCACCCCGGGGAAATAGGACAGCTCCGAAGCGGCAACTTCCTGTGGCGGAGCCTCGTTAACCCACTCCCGCGCCTGTCGAAAAGCGCGCATGAAGGCCCCGGCTGTCTCGCCCGCAAGCCACTCCGGCGTCGAGGCCAGACTGGAGAATGCACAAGCACCCACCCAATCTCCGACTCGACCGACTACACAGCCAATTCCGTCGGCTTGCAGCTGCTGTGGTGCCGGACCCTGCAGATGAATGTAGTCGCCCTGTCCTGCGCGAAACGCCGCAATCATATCGTCAGTCGATCCAGCATCGATCAGATTGAGCGTGTCATAGGCTACCCCTCCCTTTAAGCAGGCATAGCGAAACATATGCAACGGCTGTCCGCCATGGTCGACGATGACCTCCCGCCCTGCCAAGTGACTGAGTCGAAAGGCCGGCTCATGATGTCGCCCGACTAAAAAGAAGCCGTCGGTCCGGTTGATCTGGGCGAAGTGCAGAGCGGGCGGCATTTCACCGCGTTCGGCAAAAGCAAACGCTTGACTTGGCGCAGATTGCACCACATCGACCTCTCCCGCGGACAACGCTTTAATGGCTGAGACTCCAGGCTTTGCTACCGACGACTGGCCGTCAAGGCCTTCCCGCGTGAGAAACCCGCCCGAGAGTGTCGCGATGAGGGGCGAGTAGAAAGCAGAGAACCGGGTGAACTGAATTCGGATAGGTTCCATAGTCGTCTTTAGCCCTGGACGGAGTATCCGCCATCGACTGGAATCGCCGTGCCAGTTACAAAATCCGAAGCGGCCGAAGCCAGGAACACCGCGATGCCAGACAGATCCTGCGGCACGCCCCAGCGCCCAGCGGGTGTTCGCGATTCAACCTTTTCATGCAGTCCATCGACCTGCAGTCTTGCTTCGCGAGTGAGTGTGGTATCGATCCAGCCTGGAAGTACCGCATTGACCTGGATGTTGTCCTTGGCCCAGGCACAGGCCATGCCCTTGGTCATCTGTACAATGCCACCCTTGCTCGATGCATAGGGCACGGTAAATGAGGCCCCGAAAATGGACATCATCGATCCGATATTGATGATCTTGCCGCCACCGGCGTTTTTCATAACTGGGTAAACACGCTGACTGAGCATAAACGCGCTGGTCAAGTTGGTGTCGATGATCGCGTGCCACTCGGCCAGAGCGTATTCCTCGGGCTGCTTGCGGTCGTTGGTCCCAGCGTTATTCACCAGCACGTCGACTCGTCCGAAATCGGCCACCACGGTTTCAATGAGATTAACGCACGACGCCTCGTCGCGAACGTCCAGCGCTATGAACGCGGACCGGACACCTAAGCTCTCAAGTGCTGCAACTGCCGCTTCACCTTTGACCGGATCGCGCGCGGCCACGACCACCGCCGCACCAGCCTGGGCCATGCCCTGGCCCATTGCAAGCCCAATACCGCCGTTACCGCCGGTAACAATCGCCACCCGGTCTTGCAGGTCAAAAAGTTCCACTTTGCTTTCCTCTTCGTTGATGTGACGGGTCAGGTACAGCTGGTCAGGAATCTACAGAGCGCGGTATTGAACGCATCGCGCTGCTCAACATTGGATAAATGCAGCGCATCCGGGATCACCACCAATTCCGAGCCGGCAATCTGTTGATTGATTACTTGGTGTGCTGCCACCGGGGTGCCGGGATCGTCCTCTCCGACAATCAGTAAAGTGGGCACCGTGATCGCCGGCAGCTGGTCAGTGATGTTCAAGCCCATGATAGCGTGGCAGCATCCACAGTAGCCCTCGACCGGTGTTGACCGGATCATTGCCCGGATTTTGTCAACCTCCGCACTCGCCTGGGCCTGGTAGCGTGTCGAGAACCAACGGTCAATCGTTGATGTCACCAGCGATTCCACACCGCCAGCTCTCACGGTTTCAATACGCTCGCGCCAAGTGCTGTGCAACGCTTCGGGAACAGCGCTGGTGGTGTCGCACAAGCTGAGCGACAGGAAGCGACTCTGGTCTGTGACTGCCGCGATCTGGCCGATCATGCCACCCATTGACAGGCCAACGAAGTGGATCTGGTCCAGGCCGAGGGAATCGAGCAGGCCAAAAAGATCATCCGCCAACAGTTCGAGCGTGTAGCCAGCCGCCGGTGCGTCTGTTGCCCCGTGGCCGCGGGTGTCATACCGCAGCACCCGGTACTGCGCCAGAGCATGCATCTGTCCATCCCACATACCCAGGTTCGTGGACAACGAATGGCCCAGCACCACCACCGGCGCGTCCGCCGGACCATCCATGGTGTAATGCATGGAAATACCATTTGCCTGAACCTGCATAATCCGCTCCTTTTTATGAAACAGTTATTTGAGTCTTTCCCCGGCGGTGTTACTGCCGGCGCCTTCCTCACTGTGACTCTCGCATTCACGCGGTAATTGTGCGACCGCTGCCTCGATGGTCCGGGCCAGCGTGCGGTCAGGGTCGATTGTCTCGGGGCTCTCATTCGCAAACGAGGTCGCTTCCAGCAGTCGGTATATAGCCGCCGCGCCAAGGTGGAAATGTGAGGTCACACCTACCTGGGCAAAGGTGCTCGCGATCTCCTCCATTTCTCCGACCCAGCGGTGCGCGTTTGGTGGAAGTCTTGGAATCGTTGATTCCATGCTCTGCAAGGCCGCCGCCTGGCTGTACGCCAGTTCCTGGCGCAATTCTTCCGTCAGACCCATTGATTCAGCAGCGGTGAGCAGGGCAACCTGTAGCGTGCTGGTTCCTTTGGTCAGAGCCGCGTAACACATCTTGATCCCCGATGCCCGGCCAATGATCTCGCCAAGCGACTTAACCACAATGCCTTTGCCGTCCAGAGGCAGCATTACCTCAGCGTGGGTTCCAGAGACATAGAAACGCGGCGGTGCACCCTGCCCCGGCGGTGCACCGATGATCGAAGCGTCGATAAATCTCCCACCGGCCGACTGAATGATCGTCTCAATCTTCGCACTACGCATTGGGGAGATCGCATTGCAGTCGGCGATATACGGTTGGGCACCGGTAGCCTTGAGCGCACCAGCCAACTGGCAGGCTATGGCTTCTGCATCGACCGGGACCAGGATCGAAAGCACCAGATCAGCTTCGCAAACCAGATCCTCCAATGTAGGCATCTCTGTGAAGCCCGCGGCACTGGCTAACCGGTGGGTGCGCTCGCTGCGCCCAGCCAGGCAAGTAATGATGTCCACACCGTGTTCGGCCAGGACCCGCCCTACCGCGTGCCCCATGGCGCCGGGACTCAAGATCGCTACCTTTTCAAGCGTCATGCACTGTTATTCCATTGCCAGCCATCCGCCACAAGCGACTATGCAGAAGTGGATTTTCTAACTGGAGAATACTTACCAAGATCGATCAGGTCTCGGTGCCGCCATTGCAGGCAATCATCTGACCGGACATGAACGCTCCACCATCAGACACAAGATAGTTGCACAGGGCCGCGATGTGTCTGGGCTCGCCAAGGTGGCCCACCGGAATACGCCCTACCTGTTCGCGAATATGGCGGGACAATTCGGCATCGTCGTGTTCAGACTGAATCGGGCCCGGTGAGATCGCATTGACAGTGATGCCACTGGGGCCGAACTCCTTGGCAAGCGCTTTGGTTAGCCCCCACAAGCCGTGCTTGGCAACTGACACCGGCACCCTACCCTTGTAACCATGGATGGCATTCATGCCAGTCAGGTTGATGATCCGACCCCAGCCGTTGTCGACCATGCCCGGTAGCGTCTGGTGACAAGTGTAAAACGCCGCGTTCAAATCAACATCCAGCACCCGGTGCCATTCATCGTCGGTGGTCTCGAGAAAAGGCTTTAAGGGTCGCACCGCAGCGTTGTTAACCAGAATATCAATGCGGCCAAACTCGGCCGCCCCGCTACGGCAGATCTGGCGAGCAGCATCCGGATCGCCAACATCGCCCATGGCAACCAGCGCCTTGGCGCCCAGATCTTGGGCTTCCCCGGCAACGGCCTCGCACGCTGCCCGGTTTGATGATCCGTTGACGATCACATTACAACCCTGCTCAGCCAGCGCGAGCACAACCGCCCGGCCGATATTCCGTCCACTGCCAGTAACCAGTGCTGTTCTAACAGGTGTTTTCGCGCTCATTGATCAGGAATTGTAACGGTAATTCTCAAAGGAATAGGAATTTGCTTTTGGCAGATGCGACACCCTGCGCCATCAGCAGGCCTGAAACCCTGGCGCTGCCTGTTTTACATCACTACTGTTGATCGGTCCCAGCAGGCCACTTTCGATGCAGGCTAACACGAACGCTATATTGTCTGTCGACGAGGCATCGGTCTGTAACATCAGGGCGCCTTTGGGATAGCAACATCAGCTGTGATCTCGTAGGACCGACATCTTGCGTCGTGGTCGTAAATCTGAGAGGCAACGATCAACTCGTCTGCGCCCGTATACTTTATAAAGGCATCCAGTTCGCCCCTGATGGTCTCGGCTGATCCAACCATAGAGGCGATTTCCAGCTCTTTGAGCATCATTTTTTCATGTGGGCTGATCTGGCTTTCCAGATTCTCTACCGGCGGCGGCAGTGGCCCGGGTTGCCCGCGGCGAAGGTTCAGAGTCGATTGTAATGCTGAGCTTCGAAGCCACCAGGCTTTGGCATCGGTCTCAGCTGCGCAGACGTTGCAACCAAGCATGGCATAAGGCGTTGCCTGTTGTGCCGATGGCTCGAATCGTTCGCGGTAAATCTGTATGGCTTGGATCATGGCGGCCGGCGCAAAATGGGAGGCAAAGGCATAAGGCAAGCCCAGGGCGGCAGCGAGCTGAGCGCCGTAAAGGCTTGAACCCAGGATCCAGATGGGGATATTGAGGCCACTGCCCGGTACCGCTTTGACCCTTTGACCAGTCTGGCCGGGTAGAAAATAGCTCTGAAGTTCCTGGACATCACGGGGAAATTGATCCACATCACCGGCAAGGCTGCGGCGAAGCGCCTGGGCCGTGAACTGATCGGTTCCAGGGGCTCGACCCAGGCCCAGTTCAATCCGGCCCGGATAAAGTGACTCGAGGGTGCCGAATTGTTCCGCAATTACAAGTGGAGCGTGGTTCGGCAGCATGATACCGCCGGAGCCGACCCGAATGGCTTGGGTACCACCCGCGATATGGCCGATAACAACTGCAGTAGCCGCGCTGGCAATGCCTGGCATGTTGTGGTGCTCGGCAACCCAGTAACGGTTGAAACCGAGTTTTTCAGCATGACGTGCAAGGTCCAAGCTGTTGCTGAGCGCCTGGCCAGCATCACTGCCTTGTGTGATCGGAGCCAGATCCAATACGGATAACGGAACCATAGGTTGAGTATCGCGGGTTAAGACGCGCTACTCAACCCGGAACGTTGAGCACGAATTTACCTTCATCACCACCGATACCGAAATTAACGTTAAGATTCCTGATCGACAATGTTGTTTAATAATTGCTGGAAAAGTTTGAGGAGAGATTTATGAGTCGTTGGGCCGAGGCCATTTCAAAGGCCGGTGAATTACCGAATTACCTGTTGATAGACGGTCAGAAAATATTCGCTGAAAGCCGCGATCAAATCGAAACTTTTGATCCTGGCTCTGGCCTGTTGCTGGCCACTGTGGCGGCAGGAAAAGCCAGCGATGTGGACCATGCAGTTCAGGCAGCAAAGCGCGCACTTAACGGACCCTGGGCGAAACTGACACCGAAAGCGCGCGGCCGGTTGTTGTGGGAGGTCGGGAATCGAATTCGGCAGGATATTGAGCATTTAACTCTGGTGGAAACCCTGGATACCGGCAAACCTTTCAATGACGCCAAGGCCACAGTTGAACGAGCAGCAGATTACTTTTGTTATTACGCAGGTATTGTAGATAAGCTCGAGGGGACAACGGTGCCACTTGGCCCATCCAAGGTCTGTTTCACCGAACGCGTACCCATCGGTGTCACCGGCCATATTGTGCCTTGGAATGTTCCGATATCGATGGTAGCGCGCAGCCTTGCACCGGCGTTGGCCTGCGGGAACACAGCGGTGGTCAAGCCCGCCGAAGAAACGCCACTGAGTGCGATTCTCCTGGTTGAGTTGCTCGAAGAGATGGGAGTACCCCCTGGCGTTGTCAATGTAGTCCCGGGTCATGGGGAAGAAGCAGGACGGGTATTAAGTGAGCATCCAGATGTTCGCCATATCACCTTCACTGGTTCGATCCCAACGGGAAAAGCAGTTATGGCGGCGGCGGCGACCCATCTCGCCTCAGTCACATTAGAACTGGGTGGGAAGTCTCCTCATGTGGTACTTCGAGATGCGGACCTGGATTTTGCCGTACCTAGCATTCTGACGGGAATGTATAAGAATGCTGGGCAGATTTGTTCCGCCGGAACGCGCCTTTTGGTAGATCGCCCGATTCATGAGGAAGTGGTCGATCGACTGGTCAAAGGGGTCGAATCGATTTCACTGGGTCACGGGCTTGATAATCCAGTAATGGGTCCTTTGATTTCTGATCGACAATTGGCGTCGGTGGCTGGGTTCGCTCAACGTGCCAGAGACCGGGGGGTAACATTTGTCACGGGCGGAGATAAAGCTCAGGTCGCAGAATGTGAAGGCGGATATTTCTTCACACCGTCAATAGCAGATAATGTGTCGCCAGAAGATGAGTTGGGCACAGCCGAAGTGTTTGGTCCGATTTTGAGTGTCATCGGGGTCGATGATGTAGACCACGCGATAGATATTGCCAACGGAACCTCTTACGGGCTGGCGGCAGGCATCCAAACCAAGGACATCAGTAAAGCGATGCGTTTTGCCCGGGGTGTCGAAGCGGGACAGGTATTTATCAACGGCTATCACAGTGCCGGAGATACAGTTCCATTTGGCGGCATGAAAGAAAGTGGCATCGGGCGCGAAAAAGGCCTCGCGGCATTGGACGCCTACTGCGAAATCAAGGCTATTACAGTCACATTTTAGTTAACGGAATTAGTGCGGCCAAAGTTTTTCAACCCAGGCATTGGTCATTGCGACATCACAGTGGCAAGTACAGATGGGATGCCCAAGACCAAGAACGATAAAAGCATTCCCAATGCGTAGCCTGATCTCCAAAACAAGTTACCCGTATAGAGTCCGGACTCTCCCGTGGAAGAGTTGATGATAACTGGAAATGAATTAACCTGACCTTAATATTTAAGCCTATCTGATGCTTGCGCGTCAGGTAGCGATACAAATTCGGATTTGATACCCGTTGCCATGGAATCAGAATGAAGGTGCTTGTAGTAATGGCGCATCCACGCCGGGATTCGCTGACGGGTCAAGTCACCGACGCCGTTGTGACCGGACTGGCTGACGCAGGTGATGAAGCTGAACTAGCCGATCTCTATGGTGAGGGTTTTGACCCACTGATTACGCCCCCTGATGAGCCTGACTGGGGTAGTGTAAATAAGTCCTACTCCCACGCAGTACAGACTGAGATCGAACGGCTTCAGCGCAATGACGGGATTATCCTGGTCTTTCCGATCTGGTGGTGGTCATTTCCGGCTATCTTGAAAGGCTGGATTGACCGCGTCTGGAACAAGGATATCGCATACGGGTCCAAGTTCCTCAGTCACAAGCGGGCGCTCGCTATCGGGCTTTCAGCGTCGGATGCAGCAACCTATGCCAAGCGTGGCTACGACACCGCCATAGAAACTCAGATCGTCACGGGCATCTTTGATTTCTGCGGCATTGCCGATGGACGTTTCGAATACCTTCACGGCTCAACCGACGGCGGTGAACGCCCTGCACTTTTGCTTCAGGAAGCCCGGCAGATGGGCCGGACTTTCAGCATCGGCCTTTAGTCATCTGGGCGCCACGCAAATAATATATGAGATTTCGCACTGCCTTTGCTTCAGCATGATTTCCGATCGGCTCGAGATACCTTGCAAGCCGTGCAGACTTCAGCAGGAGCGATTTAAGTGCCCACTGTCAGAGGATCGACCAGTCTTTTAAGAGCCGCAAGCGTACTTAATACAACGATCCTGCCTGTCCCCGGATTCTCCGCAGTAGGAATATTTTCGATCTTCAGTTCAAGTCGTGCACTGTCCGATTCGACAGTAATTGTATGAGTGTTCCGACTGATTCCGGGATCGGCCCATATTTCCAGCCGTGTGCGTTCTGGCCCTACGCCGGCAAGCCCCAGTGCGGCCGCCACATTGACATTTGCCGGGAAAGCCTCCACGCCCTCGCGGGCCGAGCCTTCAAATACCTTAAGTGGCTGATCTATAGAGTCCAGATCAATCTTGTTGCTTTGGATGTAAGGAGCGCCGGCCAGCCCCGCAGGTGGTTTTCGGGTTACGATCGATACGTGTTTGATCTCACCCAGGGCCGCTGCCCGTACCGCATCAAGCCCGAGGATCGCACCACTGGGAACATTAATGCGCGCACCAGTGGTCTTCGCCATCTCGACCAGATGCCAGTTATCTAGTAACCCCCCCACGCTGACCGTAATCAACACCTTGCCCAGTCGCACCGTCGGCTCAGCAACCTGACTGAACACTGCCGCAGGCGCGCATTCGACCACGACATCGCAGACTTGCGCCAGTTCCGCTAAGGGCATAACCGGAACCTGTTGTCGCAGGCCGCTCAGTCTCAAGCGGGCCGCATCGATATCTCGTGCTGATACCGCGCTAAGAATCAAGCCCTCGAGTCCTTCATCCAGACGTTGGGCCAGATTAAAACCAATGGTGCCGAGCCCGCCAATCCCAACCTTTAGAGCGGCTTTGTGTGGTGGGCTCACGCTAGGTAACTCAGGCCGTGGCTTCGGTCGGTAACTGCCAAACCATCCCTTTTTAGAACGCTCATCAGTGGCGCCTATTCCTGCGGTGACCCTATCATCGCCACGGTCACCTCCATCTCATAGACAAAAGAAATAGCAATTTGCTGTTACCCGATGGGGGCCTTACGCCGTCATCCGAGCCGATACGGGAATAATGCAACTCGGCACTGCGCACCAGAGTATCGCCTTTTAGGAGTTTACTGATTCTCTTGAAACTCATGAAGCAATAGCACCCCCGTCGATGTCAATAATAGTGCCGGTAACGAATTCGTTTTCGAGCAAAAAGATAGCGGCGGCAGCGACTTCATCCGTCGTTCCGGCGCGCGGAATAATAT
>JBBWVW010000027.1:0-6590 GCA_050256425.1 Arenicellales bacterium
GTGATTGAAAATACCCTTGGATTGCTTATCAACGCAACTATCACCTCAAGCACCAGCGACAGTGTTCTCCCTTGATTGACTCCCGATTAACCGAGGTCATTAACGTGTCGCTCACCAACGCAATCAGTGACCCGGTAGGGGCGAAAAGGCCCACTCGAATACGGCACCAGGTTGGGCCTGCATGATCCCCTTAACCTGCCATCCCGTACCCGGCATTGCCTGAGCCCTTTTTTCATGCCAGGCAGGGTATCCTGTGGTTGTTGCGTGGTATGGGTACTCGAAAAAGAGCTGCAGAACAGGTGACGCTATGCGACGTGGGTTCAAAAGATGAAAAGAGGAGACGGTGAAATAGCTATTATGAATAACAGGGTTTATCTGAAACAGGTCACGCCAGGGTTTCGGGCCTGCTGATGGTGCGAGGCGTCGCATCTGCCAGAAGCAAATTATTATTCCTTGAAGTGTCGCGGGTCGATCTAAGTCAGTCATTGAGCGCAGACACAGTCAACGCTATTGAAGCTGGCATGGACTGGTACGATTATGGGATGGCCGAAGCGCGTATCTATGTGCGCGACCTGATCGAACATGCGACACAGCCACGATTTGTCTATGTACACCACTGGCAATCACATGACCCCGTGATGTGGGACAATCGACAGACCATGCACCATGTTCGGCGCTTCGATGAGACCGAGAATCTGAGCGACATCCGTCGAACTACCATCTCCAGTGATGGCCCAGCCACGCCACAGGTAATCTAGACATGAATCGCCATAATCCCCCATTGCTGGGCTATGCTGACCGGCTGTCTGCCAGGCCCGGAGAGATGGTCGAGGTTAAGGTCAGCAGTTATATAGACGGTGAATACACAGCGCGTCTGGTGCGTACGATTTGCGCCGACCCAAATCCTGAAGGGACCGGGCTGGTTGAGGAAGCGGTCGATTGTAATTTTGCGCGCGCCTATCCGGCACGTGTACAGCCGTTTGTGCCCGGATCCTGTCTGAAAGTGCCTTTGGCAGCAGCCAGCCAGTTGCCTGACTCGTTTACGGTGACCGCAATGATCTGGCCAACGAGGCCTGGACAAGGGGCTCAGACGGTGGTTTCAGTGGGGGCAGCAGAATCTGGGTGTGCATTTTTCTTGGGCCTGGATGGTGCTGGTAAACCCAGGGTTGCTATCAGGATGGCCGATCACAGCTGGGCCGAATGTGTGCTGGACAATCCGATCGGTGATCGTTACTGGGTCCGGCTCTCGGCCGGTGTCAGTCATTCAGAAGGTTTGCTGACTCTGCGTTGTAGCGGTGCTCAGTTCACTGAAGCTTCGCACGCAGAATTCAGCGGGTCGACGGCGCTCAAGCTGGAAATGATGGACTGCCTGATGGTTGCGGCGTCTGAAAAGACCGAGCGGCAGATGCACTTCAACGGCAAGATAGACAGTCCGACGATTTATATGGGACAGTTGAATCTGGATATGCTGGAAGCGCAAACCAGCGGTGTTCCGGTGTTTGCTTGCTGGGATTTTTCACGCGACATATCCAGTTGTCGTGTTGTCGATGCAGGCCCCAACCAGTTGAGCGGCGAGCTGGTGAATTTTCCCGCTCGTGCAATGACGGGGGCCAACTGGGATGGTACTGAGATGTGTTGGCGACACTTGCCGAACCAGTACGGCGCGATCCACTTCCATGAAGATGACATTTACGACTTCGAGTGGGAAACAGATTTTGCGTTTGCGGTACCTGACGATCTTCAATCCGGGGTCTATGGTATTCGACTCGAGCAGGGAGAACAGCATGACACGATCCCACTGTTTGTCTGCCCGCCGCGCGAAAAACGGACTGCCCGGTTATGTGTCTTGGTGTCGACCTTTACCTACACGGTCTATGGTAACCATGCCCGACCTGACTACGAGCCTTCTTGGCTCGACAAGATCGAGGCCTGGAATGCCTACCCCTGGAATCCCGCCGAGTATCCACACTATGGGTGCTCTACCTACAATTTTCACCTGGATCGCAGTGGTATCTGTCATGCCAGCCATCGACGGCCATTGTTCAATCTGAGACCTGGTTATCTCACATTCGGTGCGAACGCGTGTTCAGGATTGCGCCATTTTCAGGCCGACAGCCACCTGACAGCCTGGCTGGAAAATCAGGGTTATGCCTACGATATTATTACCGACAAGGAGCTGCATGATGAAGGTGTGGCTGTACTGAGTGGATATGCTGCGGTGACGACAGGATCTCATCCCGAGTACCACACTGCCCGGACACTCGATGCGTTGCAGCAGTACCGCGACCAGGGCGGTCACCTCGCCTATCTGGGCGGGAATGGGTTTTATTGGCGTGTTGCGATCCACCCTGAGAACAGTTCGCTCATCGAAATTCGCAGAGCCGAAGGTGGCATACGGGCTTGGGCAGCGGAACCCGGCGAGTACTACAACGCTTTTGATGGCCAATATGGGGGCTTGTGGCGTCGCAACGGACGACCACCGCAAACCCTAGCGGGTGTAGGATTCTCGTCTCAGGGTCGGTTTTTCGGTTCCTACTATCGCCGCACTCCCGACAGTTACGATCAACGTTTCAGCTGGATGTTCGAAGGCATAACCGATGAACTGATTGGTGATTTTGGCTTCAGCGGCGGTGGCGCAGCTGGATTCGAACTCGACCGCTATGACCGCAACCTGGGCTCACCAGAAAACGCTGTGGTGATTGCCTCCTCCGAGAACCACAATGATACTTTCGTTCTGGTTCCTGAAGAGCAACTCACTCATATCACCAACTGGCCAGGAGTGCCGAACGAGGAACTGATTCGCGCTGACATGCTGTACTTTGATACACCTTCAGGTGGTGCGGTGTTCTCAACTGGTTCAATCACTTTCTGCGGTAGCCTGCCTTACAACGATTTCGACAACAATATTTCAAGGCTGATGAGAAACATTTTTGACAAGTTTCTAGACAGTTGGCACGATCGGCCATAAAACCAGCAAGATCAGTTCAGGCCGCGTGTTGTTCGTTTTGCGAATAGCGTTTGTGACAACAATGGGCCCCGCCCAGGGCGGCTCCACGGACAGACTTCTATACAGATGCCCATAGTCGAGTGTTTTGACGAAGTACATCACACAGCGGTCAAATTCCACGTACCTTTCTTTTGTCCGCGCAGCCACTGCTGCTGATCACTGATGGTGTCTACAGGACAATCGATGGTGCAGCGCGCACAGCCCAGGCACAGGTCGTCAACACCAATGTCGATCGCTGAGTCCATCGCCAGGGGGGTATCCGTAGGTGGACCCACTCATATGTTCCCACTGTGGTGGTGCGATGCGATTGGTTGTGGTGATCGATAAAACCCTGGTGATCAAGCCAGTCCTGGACCATAGGGCCCCTATCCACCGCTGCGAGCGCCAGCCGATGAGCAAGAGTGGCCTAAGTGCAGCTAGATCCCCTTAACCTGCCATCCCGTACCCGACATTGCCTGAGCCCTTTTTTCATGCCAGGCAGGGTATCCTGTGGTGGTTGCGTGGTATGGGTACTCGAAAAAGAGCTACAGAACAGGTGACGCTATGCGACGTGGGTTCAAAAGATGAAAAGAGGAGACGGTGAAATAACTATTATGGATAACAGGGTTAATCTGAAACAGGTCACGCCAGGGTTTCGGGCCGGCTGATGGTGCGAGGCGTCGCATCTGCCAGAAGCAAATTGCTATTTCTGATTGGTGGGGAGGCTATCGGTTGGCGCGCAGCAGATACTGGTATTGTGCCGGCCATGATGAAGGAACCGAAACTGCTGAGACAATCCTGAACGGAAAACCCTGTCTGGAACTTTAAGTCATCATGCCCGCAACACTCGCAGAAAAGATTATTGCCCGTGCCGCGGGCCGGCATAAAGTTGCGCCAGGAGAGATCGTCACCTGTTCGGTCGATCTTGCCATGCTGCATGATTCTGGCGGGCCCCGCAGGGTTAAACCGATCTTGGAACACCTGAATGCCAAGGTCTGGGACCCCAGCAAGGTGGTCGTCATCACAGATCACTATGTACCGGCGGTGGATGCGGAAAGCGCTGCAATCCTGGATCTCACCCGTAAATGGACGGCGCAAAACGATATTAAAAACTTTTACGACATGCAGGGTATTTGCCATGTGGTGCTGCCGGAGCGTGGCCATCTGAGCCCGGGCCAGTTTGTTGTCGGTGGTGATAGCCATTCGCCAACTGGCGGTGCGTTCGGTTGCTTCATGTTCGGTGTTGGGGCGATGGATATGGCCAGTGTGTTGGTCACCGGTGAAATCTGGGTACGGGTTCCCGCCACTATCCGCATAGACATCAATGGCGCGCTTGCCGATGGCGTCTCGGCGAAGGACATTATCCTGCACCTGTTGGGCCGTCTCGGCATGGGTGGCGGTGATTATCAGGCGGTGCAGTACACCGGCGACAGCATAGCTACTCTGTCCATGCAAGAGCGCATGACGCTTTCGAATATGGCCGCCGAACTGGGTGCACAGGCAGGACTGATTGCGCCCGATGAAACTACCGCCGCGTTTATTCGAAAGGCCGGCGGCAATGTCGGTGACTTATCTGCCTGGCAGGGTGATGACGGGGCGGCCTATCAGATCACGCACAAGGTTGACGCTTCGACTCTTGGACCATATGTGGCGGCACCGCACAGCCCGGCCAATGCCGCCCCCGTCGATCAACACGCCGGCGTGTTGATCAATCAGGCCTACATCGGTGCTTGTACCGGGGCCAAACTGGAAGATTTACACATGGCCGCCCGGGTGCTTAAGGGGCGCTCAGTGGCAAGTTCCGCCCGCTTGCTGATCGCGCCGGCATCGACTCGGACGACGGCAACGGCGGCGTCCGATGGTACCCTGGCGACCCTGACCGAAGCCGGGGCACTCCTGATGCCTTCCGGTTGCGGTGCCTGCGCAGGTTACGGCGCTGGTATTTTGGCCAATGACGAAGTGTGTATCTCCTCGACCGCACGCAATTTCGAGGGACGCATGGGCGCATCCTCGTCGAAAGTCTATCTGGGATCGCCCTATACCGTGGCTGCCAGCGCCATCACCGGTCGCATTACTGACCCACGTAATTTCCTGCGCGGTGACGCCTGATGAAAGTCAACAACCAGGGCGGCAAAGCCTGGATCTTCGGGGACGATATCGATACCGATGTGCTGGCACCCGGGCTGTATATGAAAGGTTCGTTCGAGGAACTGGCGAGTCACTGCCTGGAGGCCATTGATCCCGATTTCGCGTCCAATGTTGCGCCAGGAGACGTAGTCGTCGCCGGCAAAAACTTCGGTGTCGGCTCGTCGCGGGAACAGGCCGCCGAGGCATTAAAATATCTGGGTGTATCGACTCTGTTGGCCAAGTCCTTTGCTGGGATTTTCTTTCGCAATGCCCTGAACTTCGGCATGATTGCACTGACCTCGGCCGAGATCGACCGTATCCGGCCGGGCGACAGGATCATTGTCGATGCTGCTGCCGGAAGCATCCATAATTTGACGCAAGATGAAACCTATGTTTGTAATATTTTGCCGCAGCCGTTACTGGCCATGGTGCATGATGGCGGGTTGGTTCCGCACCTGAAAAAGAAACTGGCGCAGTCGGCGAATACAGAGCATTGAACAATGGCCAAACACCTAAATCTTGAAAACCAGTTATCCGGCGACGGCATTGTCGTGGCGCCGGGTATATTCGATGCCCTGGGTGCGGTGCTGGCGGAACAGGCTGGGTTTCATTCTGCCTATCTTTCCGGGGCCTCCATCGCCTATACCCGCTTTGGGCAGCCAGACATCGGCCTGGTCAGCATGAGCGAAGTCGCAGATGCTTTATCGGCGATTACCGAACGCTCCAGCCTTCGTATCATCGTCGATGCCGACACCGGATTTGGTAACGCCCTTAACGTCATGCGCACGGTACGCCTGTTCGAAAACATTGGGGCGGCGGCCATCCAGCTAGAAGATCAAACTTTGCCGAAGCGATGTGGGCACCTGGCTGGCAAGACGTTGGTGCCTACTGGGGAAATGGTGGGCAAGATAAAGGCCGCACTGGACGCGCGGCGTAGCTCCGAAACGCTGATCATCGCACGTACCGATGGTATTGCCACTGAAGGCTTTGCCTCTGCGACCGAGCGTGCCGAGCACTACCTGGAAGCCGGTGCTGATGTGCTTTTTATCGAGGCCCCGCAAACACAAGACCAGATGCATGCCATCTCCAAGCAGTTCAGCGGCCGTATTCCTTTGTTGGCAAATATGGTTGAGGGCGGCAAAACGCCCCAGAAAACCGCTTCAGAGCTTGAAGCTTTAGGTTTTTCATTGGTTATATTTCCCGGCGGTATGGTGCGGGTGCTGGCCTACACTGCGCAGGCCTATCTGGCCAGCCTGAGCGAACATGGCTCGACACTGCCATTTCGGGACAAGATGCTGGATTTCGACCGCCTCAACGAACTGCTCAACACTAACGCCATGCTGGCGCTGGGCGCTGGCTACGATTCCAGAGTTTTCGAGGAAACAAATGATTGATCCGGTAACGCTCGCGGTCCTCAAGGGGCGGCTCGAACAGATCGCCGACGAGATGGACGCGACGCTGTTCCGCAGCGCCTTCA
>JBBWVW010000028.1:0-6270 GCA_050256425.1 Arenicellales bacterium
GGTCGCGCAACTCGCGAAGGCGTGAGTCGGCCGCACCCACCACTGACGTGGTGGCAGCCAGATCTGCACCCTCCCAGGCCAGCTCGGGACTGAGGATGATCTGCGGCTGGGAGAATTCCCAGCAGTCCCAGTCATCGTGCATCCCGCACTGGCTGTAGTAAATCCGCTCAGGATAATCTCCGGTGCAGGAGAAGAAAAGATGCAGCACGTCGCCCTGGCGCCAAAGTGCCGGGTGGCGCAACTCGATGCCGCTGCCATCATCGAAAAGACGCATTGCTGGGCCAGGTTCATGCTGCGCCTCAAAGGGGCCGCGCCACTCGCGTGAGCGTAAAAAGACCCCCCGCCAGCTGATGGCATAGATCCACTGGCCGTATTCAAATACCCGAAAGTAAGGGGGCCCCAGCAGCGGCGCTTTTGGATTGAACAACAGCCCGTCTTTGGAGCAGGCCACACGAGTCATCTGGTCACCGTTGGGCAGCAAGCCATGGTAGTACATGCGAATCTGGCGCTGCGATTCATCGATATGCACATCCGGGGAGGCAACATGGGCATAGAGGTATCCCCCGGCCAGGGTATCTGCCCAGCTTGGACGCTCGCCAGGGGGTGGCTCTGGTGGGTCCGTGGCGGCGAACAGCGATTGCGATACGTCGAGAACCCCCGGGGTGTGTATCTTCCATGGACCCATCAATGCATCGGCATAGGCAAGGCGGATGTAGGTGCCCTTGTGGTGAGAAAAATAAAGGTAGTAGCGGCCCAATGGTTGTTGCACCCAGTTAGGCACGCGGATCACGCTGGGTCCGTTTATGTTGGACCCCAACCGCTCGTCCATACCCGGATGGATAATGGGCTTATCCAGCAGCCGTGTGGCAACGATAGTTATGGCAGATGACCTCAGGACGGTTTGAATTTGTCAGTAGACAACATTAACGGGAATGCTTGCCGCTCAGCGCTGCCTGCAATTTTTGTGCTTCTTTGTGGGGCATCGAATAAGAGTCATCGGCATCAGGAAATTTCCCTTCTCTGACTTCCTTCACACATTCCGAGAAAGCATTGATTGCCACTTTCCCTACGTTGCCATAACGCTTGGAAAATTTCGGCTTGAAGTTATCGAAAGCGCCGATCAGGTCGGCACCATTCAGAGCCTGTCCATAACCCGGGTTCCCAGCGCCAATACTGAAAGTGAAAATTTCGACCGCCTCTTCAACGGCGGCCGCTACCTGGGGTGGTACCGCTTCTATCTCTATACCGACCGCTCCGGCTTCTTCTATGGCCCTTGCATTATCAATTATCTTTAGCGCATCTTCGACGGTACGTCCTTGTGCTTTAAAACCTCCCGGTGAATTTACAAAATGAGGGCATAGACCTACATGACTCATTACAGGTATTCCGGCATCAGCAACAGCTTTGATAATGTCGAACTTCTCGCGCCCGCCCTGAAGTTTGACCGCCTCAGCTCCACCTTCTTTTACTAATCGTAATGCGTTGTGGATCGCAATATCACTTGTTGCATAGGAGCCAAACGGCATTGCCGTGATACACAAGGTATTGGGTGCACCGTGACGCACGGCCTTGATGTGCTCAATCATCTGATCAACCGTCACCGGTAAGGTGGTCGAATGACCATACAGCGTCATTCCAAGGCTGTCGCCAACGCCAACGATATCAACGCCACCTCGCTCAGCCCATTGAGCCATCAGAAAGTCACCTACGGCGACTATTGTCGTTTTTTCCTTTCGTTTTTTTCGATCTATTAAATCCGGGATGGATAACTTCTTTTTCGGTTCGCTCATTGTTGTTTCCAGTTTAATTCTGGATAACTTCTAAATAATTGTTATTAAATAATAAATTATTGAAAGGTGAGACTATATAATTGAAAAAAGATAACGGATATATCTATCATTGTGCCAGGTATGTCGAGCAAGATGCAGGTCAGTATAGGAGAATTGCGGCTATGAAAAAACACGATGTCATGGCGACAAAGCCCAAAGTGCTCGATGACCGCCAGCGTGAGGCGTTTTTCGAAAGAGGCTACCTCGTCATTAACGAGTTTCTTGATCAGAAGTGGCTTGATCGGATCTGGGAGGTCACCAATAGCATTATCGAACAAAGCAAAGAGGTCTATGAATCGGACGGCAAGTTCGATCTTGAGCCGGATCACAGTGCGCAAGATCCCCGGCTACGTCGATTGACTTATCCAACTGCACATCACAATCTGTACTGGGAATTCGCCAGTCGTGGCCCAATTGTTGATGTTGCCGAGGATCTACTCGGACCCAATGTCGTTTTCCACCACTCCAAACTGAACTTCAAGTGGTCTGGCGGCGGTGAAGAGGTTAAGTGGCATCAGGATTATCCTTTTTACCCACAGACTGGTTATTCGATTTTGGCTATCGGGATGTACCTGAACGATGTTGACCATGAAATGGGTCCGATGGGCGCTATACCCGGGAGCCATGTTGGCCCGATATATGACCATTACTCCGAGGATGGCGAATGGACCGGTGCCTTGCGCGAAAAAGACTTAAAAGGGTTGCCGATGGAGTCTGTAGAGTGGATGTCGGGCAAAGCGGGAACCATCACCGTACATAACGCGCGGACCGTACACGGCTCAATGCCCAATTTCTCGCCAAGACCAAGACCGTTGTTGATCAATGCCTACTCATCAGCCGATGTTCTGCCACTGACCGCGTTTCCGGGTTCTGAGAGCGCGCACAACTGCACATTGATACGGGGCACAGCGCCGACGCAGGTAGAACTTGAAGCGAAAGCGTGTCTGTTGCCGCCTGACTGGTCCGGCGGTAATTACACCTCAATATTCGAGAAACAGCAGACAGCAAACTAAGATGGATCAGGTAATGAATATGCCCACGAACCAGGGGCAAGCTACCGGCCAGAGCCTGTCCAACGGGTTGTTGGAAGATAATTACCCACGCAATATGTGGTGGGTTGCCGCGCGCTGATGAAGTCGGCGAGAAGCCTTTGGCCCGTTGGTTGCTGGAAAAACCCGTGGCCCTGTACCGGCTTAAAGATGACACACCGGTTGCGTTGGGCGACCGCTGCCCGCACCGTTGGACACCGTTGTCCGCCGGACGCGTCGTTGATCATCAACTCATTTGTCCCTATCACGGAATTGAATTCGGCAGCAATGGACGATGCACCCTTATAACCTACACAGGATACGATCCCGGACGCCATGAGAGTGCGCAGCTATCCGTTGGTCGAATCAGGCGCCTTTGTCTGGATCTGGATGGGCGACCCAGAGAAGATCCCAGAGTGTGACCGTCGTGTTGATATGCCCTATACCGAAAATCTCAATTGGTCAGTGGTACTGGGGTACTATGAGGTGGCTGTGAACTGGGTTTTGATCCGGGAAAACGTTCTCGATCTCACGCACATTGCCTATCTGCACAGCAAAACCTTCAAGCAGGATGACTGGGCGAGTGTTCCTGAAGTCTTTATGGATGGCGATACCGTGATCTATCGGCAGGACTTTGATCTGACTCCACTTAGCCCACTTTTGTGTCATGCGATGGGTTTCAGTGAAACCAAACCGGTGAAGCGTGAGCAGGAGGGCCGTATGCCGTCCCTGGCAGTATCGTTTTCGGATTGGAACGTGCATGATCCAGAACCACAGCCTGGAGTTCGTACCGACTTCCTGATGTGTGGGTGCCATATTGTGACGCCATCCCAGCGGGGTAGGACACATTACTTCTGGGGAGCGGCCTTCGATATTCCCGATATTTCTACAGAGTTTTGTGAGCGTACTCGGGCAAGTGTCACCGAGGCATTTGACGAGGATCAAGTGCTCCTCGAGAAGCTTTATGCCCAGGTCAGCATGGATCCTCGTGGAGTTGATTACCCCGAGATTGGCCTGCTTGGGGATACGGCTGGGGTGCGGGTGCGCTAAGTGCTTCAAAGAAAACTGGCAGCAGAAGGTAGATCGCTCAGCAGGTAGTGCAAAGCCCGAATATTAGCGCCAAATTAGAAGCAAATTCCAAACATGCTAAGTGAGCGACAACGCGATTATCGACACGAATACCGGTCGCGTATTGATAGCTGGTACAACGGTCCGGCCCATGTATTTCTGATTTATGCCATTGGTCTCAGTGCACTATGGCTGTACGCCCAGCATTTGGAGAACGTGCGTTGGTGGGAATGGCTGTCAGTGCCAGTCTTTCTCCTGGGTTGTAATATATTTGAGTGGTATCTGCACTTGAAGATCATGCACCGACCGCAAAAATCCAAAGCCTTGCGGGCTATCTACAATCGCCACACCCTGCAGCATCATCAGTTCTTTACAGATTCTGAAATGCGCTTTCGCGATCAGCGAGACTGGCGGGTGACTGTTTTCCCGCCTTATGCATTGGTGGTATTTATTCTGATCTCCATACCCGGGGCAGTGTTTTTCTATTTTGCGCTGACGCCCAATATCGGCTGGCTGTTTATCTGTACAACAACTGGCATTTATCTCATTTATGAGTTCATGCATTTTTGCTGCCATATTGACGAGAACTGGTTCGTCCGGAATATGCCTCTTGTGAATACACTGCGGCGCCACCACACGGCCCATCATCACTCACGACTGATGATGGAAAAAAATATGAACCTGACTTTTCCGATCGCAGACTGGCTGTTTGGTACGTCAGATCTGAACCGGGGGCTGTTGGGGCATCTGTTTAACGGGTACAACCAACACCACCTCAAGGCTGATCTGCGCGGCTACGCTCAGCGCCCTGATCGGGCTGCCGCAGAACCCATCACTGGCTGATCCCAGAAGCCTATGCCGACCCATATCAAAATCATTGTCTCGGTCATTACGCTTGTTGTTGGTGGGGCGTTTTATTTTGCTGAAAGCCACTATGGCGAGACGGTCCTTGGCTGGGTGGGGGCAGGGTTATCGGTGTTTATGGTGATTGCCATGTGGCTGTTTCGTGAGCCGGGTCGGCGAAACTGATATTGCTGTATGAAACATTACCAAGGGTGTCGAACCATCGATGGCATTAACGTTACTGTAAATGGTGCGCCGCTCGATGCGCGTTATGACCTTGAGAGGTTTACTGAGCTGGGTTTTGAGTGGTCCTATGAGGGCGATTCTCCACAGCAGTTAGCCCTGGCGCTGATTGCCGACTGCATTGGGCCAGATCAAGCCCGCCGGTGGTCAGAGTCATTTATGACCAAGGTCATCGCGGAACTGGACAACGACTGGCAGTTGACCGAGGATGATGTCCACAGTGCAGTGCAATTGATTAGCACCCAGTTTGCAGATGATTGATCGAAAGCTGCAACCGTTGGATTAAATCTTATAACTCACTATTAATGTGGAACACTTATGACATCTCAGAATCGCATACGTAATCTTTTTGAACTGGACGGCAAGATAGCGCTGGTCACCGGCGCCAGCAAGGGGATCGGTGAGGCTATGGCGAGAGGCCTTGCCGAGTTTGGCGCCAAGGTGGTGGTCAGCAGCCGCAAGGCGGATGCGGTTGAGGCAGTGGCCGAGTCGTTTAGAGCGGATGGCCTGGAGGCAAGCGGCATTGCGGCCAATATGGGCCGGGCTGAAGATATTGCAGCGCTGGTGGATAAAGTTGTCGGGGTATACGGTGGACTGGACATTCTCATTAATAACGCGGCGACCAATCCAGTCTACGGCCCTATACAACAGACCGATGAACGTGCGTTTGACAAGATCATTGATGTCAATCTGAAAGGGCCGTTCGAGTTGTGCAAGAAGGTGTACCCGATTCTCAAGGATCGCGGCGGAGGCGTCATCATACATATCAGCTCGATCGGCGGACTAACACCAGAGCAGGGCATCGGTATGTACAGTGTCAGCAAGGCGGCATTGATTAATCTCACTAAGGCAATGGCCCAGGATTGGGGTCCCGACAATATACGGGTGAATGCGATCTGTCCGGGCCTTATCAAAACCAAGTTCAGCGAAGCGCTGTGGAGCGATGAGGCGAATCTAGAGCGGTTTCTGCAGAGCATTCCGTTGGGTCGCCTGGGCAGGACTGATGACATCGCTGGGCTTGCGGTTTATCTGGCCTCGGATGCATCGGCGTATTGCACGGGTGGGGTGTATATGGCCGATGGAGGGTACGCAGCTTCTTAACGGTTAGTTTATCCGAGCTGAGTCTGCCGATACGCTTGATCTTGATAAGCTGCATGCTCATTGCCGTGAGCGCCTCGCCCTGTAGAAAACACCAACCTTATGGTGCGTCGTGGTTGCATTTCCCCTAACCGGATCTGGAAAGATTCAGAAAATTTCGC
>JBBWVW010000029.1:0-28133 GCA_050256425.1 Arenicellales bacterium
GTGGCTGGCTTCCATTAAGGCATTGGTCTTGGTTTTCATATCATCAATATCTTCGCCCTTGATCGATTCCTCAAGATCCGAGATCGCACCCTCGATGCTTTCTTTCTCACCGGCCTCGAGCTTATCGCCCGCTTCAGACACTGTCTTACGCACGGTATGCGCCATAGCCTCACCCTGGTTACGAGCATCGACCAGTTCACGCGTCTTACGATCTTCTTCGGCATGCTCTTCAGCATCCTGGACCATACGCTCAATCTCTTCATCCGAAAGACCCGACCCAGCGGTAATCTTGATCTTGTTCTCCTTGCCGGTCGCCTTATCCTTGGCTGAAACGTGAATAATGCCGTTGGAGTCGATATCGAAGGTGACTTCGATTTGCGGCATACCACGTGGGGCATTAGGAATATCAGACAGGTCGAAGCGTCCTAGCGACTTATTGTGCTGCGCCATCTCACGCTCGCCCTGCAGAACATGCACCGTCACCGCAGTCTGGTTGTCGTCAGCCGTTGAAAACACCTGATTTGCCTTAGTTGGAATTGTCGTATTTTTCTCAATCAGCTTGGTCATCACGCCACCGAGTGTCTCGATGCCCAGCGACAACGGAGTCACATCCAGCAGCAATACATCCTTGACGTCACCACCCAGCACACCACCCTGGATGGCAGCACCAACCGCAACCGCTTCGTCCGGATTGATATCTCGACGTGGTTCACTGCCGAAAAAATCCTTGACGGTTTCCTGCACTTTCGGCATCCGAGTCTGGCCGCCGACCAGGAGTACATCATCTATGTCGGACGCTGACAGGCCCGCATCCTTAAGCGCTGTCTTACACGGTCCGATGGTGCGATTAATCAGATCATCGACCAGCGCTTCGAGCTTGGCGCGCGAGAGCTTCATGTTGAGATGCTTGGGTCCGCTCTGATCTGCCGTGATGTACGGCAGGTTGACTTCGGTCTGCGAGCTCGAGGAAAGTTCAATCTTGGCTTTTTCCGCGCCTTCTTTAAGGCGCTGCATCGCCAGCGGGTCACCGCGCAGATCCATACCCTGGTCTTTCTTGAATTCATCTGCCAGGTAATCGATCAGGTGGCGGTCAAAATCCTCACCGCCCAGGAAGGTATCACCATTGGTCGAGAGCACCTCGAACTGGTGCTCCCCATCAACATCCGCGATCTCAATGATCGAGACATCAAAGGTGCCCCCACCCAGATCGTACACAGCGATCTTGCGATCACCGTGCTGCTTTTCCAGGCCGTAGGCCAGAGCTGCAGCAGTCGGCTCGTTAATAATGCGCCTGACTTCAAGACCTGCGATACGCCCGGCATCTTTGGTTGCCTGGCGCTGTGAGTCATTAAAATAGGCCGGTACCGTAATTACCGCTTCGGTTACCTTGGCGCCCAGGTAGTCCTCTGCGGTCTGCTTCATTTTTTGCAGGATCCGGGCTGAAATTTCCGGAGGCGCCATCTGCTGGCCGCCAGCTTCAATCCAGGCGTCGCCATTTTTCGCCTTAACGATCTTGTAGGGCATCAGTTCGAGGTCGTGCTGAACAACCTTTTCATCAAACTTGCGTCCTACCAGCCGTTTGGAGGCAAAGACGGTATTGTGGGGATTGGTTACTGCTTGACGCTTAGCGGATTGGCCAACCAAGACCTCGCCATCTTCCGTGAAAGCCACGACTGAAGGTGTGGTCCGATCGCCTTCGCTGTTTTCAAGAACCTTGGGCTTGCCGCCTTCCATCACAGCGACACACGAGTTGGTGGTGCCCAGATCAATTCCAATAATGCTTGCCATATACGTTTCCTCGAAGAGGGTATTCAGAGTAGTCGGTTAAAGTGGTTACTGTTAGTTATATGGGGTTGAAACCGGGCGGTTTCAACTATCGGCCGGTGCCTTAGCAACGATGACCATGGCCGGGCGCAACAAGCGGTCATGTAGACGGTAACCCTTCTGCACTACCTGGCAGATATGATTCGGCGCCACGTCGGTCGACTCAACCAGACTCATAGCCTGGTGTGATTCTGGGTCTAGTTTGTCACCCACCTCGGGGCTCACTTCAAAGACCGAGAAACGTTCAAAAGTGGCGTCCAACTGCTTAAGGGTTAACTCCAGGCCTTCAGCCATCTGCTCCACGAGATTGTCGCCGCCGGTCAGATCGACTGCCCGGGCAAGCCCAAGGCTATCCCGCACAGTCAACAGTTCGCCGGCAAAGCCCTCTAATGCAAAACGCCGGGCATTGACAATCTCACCCTGAGCTCGCTTGCGTGCGTTATCAGCATCTGCGCGGGCACGCAGAGTTTCGTCTTGTAACTGAGCCACTTGTGCCCGAAGCATTTCAAGTTCATCCGGCGCTTCACCCTCACCGGCTTCACCGGTAGCCGTTGCGGGACTGTCTGACCCGCCGGATGTGTTTACTTCTGTTGGCGGTTCAAACTGCTCGGACTCAACGGATGATCCGTCCTGGGTTTGGGCCTGTTCCGGCAGGTCAACATTATCGGTCGGGGGATTCGACTTGGCGCTTGTCATGACCGGGCGAGCTCTCCTGTAGGGGTTAGATTGGCCCTATCGGGCGCTTTGACCCGGAAGAAATGGGGTATCTGGCCGGATTTTTCAAGCCCAGCCGGTAGGTTAATTCAGGAGGTTTCGCGTATTTAGTGCAAAGCACGTAGCGCGTTGCCGAGCACTCGAGCCGTGATATCAACTACCGGAATGACCTTTTCATAAGCCATGCGGGTGGGCCCGATGACCCCAAGTACCCCGATGCAGCGGCCATCGGACTCGTACGGGGCCGTCACAATACTGCAATCGGTCAAAGCGCTGTAACCCGACTCCTCGCCTATAAAAATACTGATACCAGTGGCACGCATGCTCTTATCAAGCAGAACCAGCAAGTCCTGCTTAGTCTTGAACGCGTCGAAAATGTCACGCAGTTTTCCGAGTTGGTCAAAATCCGGAATACCCAGCAGCTTGGTCTCGCCACTGACCACCACACCCTCCTGGGCGGATTCGTCATCCAGCAGCTGACTGGCCATCTCCACGGCGGTTCGCATCATCCCGCTCATGGCGTCACTATCTAACTGCATGTCAAGCAATAAACGGTGGCGCACCTCACGCAAGGTGCGACCCGCATGTTGCACATTAAAGAAGTTAGCAGCCTCTACCAGCTCCGAGGGAGTAAGTTGTTTATCCAGAAACAGCACTCGATTCTGCACTCGACCATCGTCAGTCACGAGGATCGCGAGCACTCGGTCCTCCGCAAGTTCCAGAAACTCAACCTGCCGCAACTTCGCCTGCTCAGTGTCTGGAAGCATGATTACCCCTGCATACTGGGTAATGTCCGAGAGCAGTTCTGACGCAGCCCCCAACAGTTCGTCTGGATTCTTTGCACTGGACAACGCTTCACTAATCTCACGCGCGTTCGATTTTTCAGGCATGTGCATCTTCAGCAGGCTGTCTACAAAAACCCGGTAGCCCAATTGTGTGGGAACTCGCCCCGCTGAGGTATGTGGAGCGCGGATCAGCCCTAGATCTTCCAGATCAGACATCACATTACGAATCGTGGCTGCACTGAGATCGAGGCCCGGCTCCCGAGACAAGGTTCTGGACCCCACCGGCTCGCCGTCGCTGACATAGCGACGGATCAGCAGTTTGAGCAGATTCTGCGCGCGATCGCTCAGTTCCAGGTTGTGAGATTGTGCTACTGGGTCGGTCACGTTCTTTCTGTTGCTAAATGCTAGTAAAATTGAGGTTGCACTGTCTTTCGATCGTGAATTGAATCATACCACCGCCAGTAAAGGGCGCAATCACGGCCGATTCGCTAATCAGGGATGTACAAAAGGTCGACTACAGCGGGAAAACACATGGTTTTCAGATCAATAGGATTATTTGGGCGTTATCAGGACCCTGCCGTCAAGGTGACGCTAGCCGAAATTCAAGAACACCTGGAGCGCCGCGGTCGGGCGGTATTTCTCGGCGATACCACCCACCATGGCACCGAGGATCTGCGCCTTGAGGATTCGGGCAAGCCACTACATGAAACCATTGAACTGGGAATAGTCATTGGCGGCGACGGCACCATGTTGCATGTCGCACGCGCGCTCGCTCGCTCCGAACTACCTGTGATTGGTATCAACATGGGTCGATTGGGCTTCCTGACGGATATACCCGCTGAACACATGCACGATGACCTCGACGAACTGTTGGGCGGGGAATTTGAAATCGAGCAACGGATGATGCTCTTCGCCCAACTATTGCGTTCGGGTGAGGTGCTTGACGAGCGCACTGCACTCAATGATGTCGTGCTGTCCAAGGGCGCCACGGGGCAGACGATCGAGTTCGACACCCGGGTAAATGGGGAGGCAGTTGGTCGCACCCGCGGTGACGGTATCATTGTCGCCACCCCGACCGGCTCTACGGCCTATGCCCTCTCGGCGGGCGGACCGATCCTGCACCCACTGCTGCCGGCCATCGTACTGGCACCTATCTGCCCGCATACGCTGGGCCAGCGCCCGCTCGTGCTGAATGCCGACTCCACCATTGAAATCGAACTCGTAGATCTTTCCGGCGAAGATGGCAATATCTTCATCGACGGACTCAATCTACAACCCGTCACTGGCAACGAAATTCTTCAGATTAGGCGGGCCGATATATTCGCACGTACTGTCCGCATCAATAGCCACAATCATTACGAAGCACTGCATTCCAAACTCGGCTGGGGCTGAAACCGCTTGCACTTATGATCAACTGGCTGGACGTTCGTAATTTTGTCGTTATCAAGCAGGTGCAGATGACATTTGAATGTGGCTTGACAGTGGTGACCGGGGAAACCGGCGCCGGCAAATCAGTCCTGGTCGATGCCCTGGCCGTGCTGCTCGGGGATCGGGCTTCTGGTGATATCGTCCGCACCGGTGCACAACGCTGCGAAATTCAGGCAGGTTTTGATGTCAGTAATCTGCCGGATGCTGGGGAATGGCTGGCCACCATGGATATGGTCGACGACGAAAACCATTGCATCTTGCGCCGAGTGATCTACCCGGATAAGCCCTCGCGCGGCTTTATCAACGGCCAGTCCGTGCCGATCCAGTCCCTGCGCGAGATAGGTGCCTTTCTGGCCGACATTCATGGCCAACATGAGCATCACTTACTGCTGAAAAAACAGGTTCAGCGCGAACTCCTGGACACTACCGGCGGCCTGGCAGACCAGGTACAGGCACTCGGCCACCGAGCGAGTGACCTGCAAAACGTTGCAGCGATGCTGTCTGAGGCCCAGTCAAAAGCTCACGAGCACCGTCAACACGAAACATTTCTGCGCCACCAGGTGCAAGAGTTAACCCAACTTGATCCGGACCCCGATGAGCTGGTTAAAATCACTGAAAAGCACGACCGCCTGGCACATACCCGTGAACTCGGCGAGGGCGCCTGGCAGTTGCTGCAGGAACTCGAAGAAGCCGAGGAATTATCAGTATCGATCACACTCGCCCGGGCGGCTACCCGTCTGAAAGAACTGTCCGCTTTTGATCCGCGGCTGGCGCCACTGGCAGAACAGACGGACAACCTCGGGGTACAACTGGCCGAGACCGTCACCGACCTGAAACGCTTTCACGACGGCTACGAACTGGACCCCGGTGAACTGGAACAGATCGATCAACGCCTGGCCGCGCTGCATGATGCGGCCCGCAAATACCAAGTAGCGCCGCAAGACCTGAAAGCGCGGCTTGAAACCCTGAGCCAGGATTTAGCCGAGCTGGATTTGGGCAGAAATAATCCACAGGTGCTGGAGAAACAGCTGGCAGAACTGAAGGCCGACTACGATAAACGTGCCGCCGCAATCAGCAAGACCCGGCGGCAAACGGCAAATAACCTTGCCAGCGCTGTCAACAAGCAATTACCCGCGCTAGGCCTGGAAAGCGCTGTATTTAGTGTGACGCTGCATGATGAACCGACAGGGAAACGCGGCCAACACGGCAACGAGAGTGTGCGCTTCGAACTGCAGGGGGCTCCTGATCTGGCCGTTGCATCGCTCGAGCGTGCCGCGTCCGGCGGTGAACTGTCCCGCATCAGCCTGGCCATACAACTCGCTGTTGCCGAAGATTCCAGTGCGCCCAGTTGTATCTATGACGAGGTTGACATTGGCATCGGCGGCCGAGTTGCCGAGATTGTCGGGCAGAAACTGCGCTCGTTAGGAGAACATCGCCAGGTGTTGTGCATCACTCATCTCCCCCAAGTGGCTGCCCAAGGGCACCACCATCTGAAAGTTACCCGGCTGTCAGGCGACGAGACTGAAGTCGAGTTGAGCAAACTGGACGAGGCCAGCCGCTCCGAAGAACTGGCGCGCATGCTCGGCGGTGTCGAGATCACAGCCAAGACTCGCGCGCATGCCGAGGAGTTGCTCTCCCGGGCAGGCGTATGAGTATTTCGATACGCCCTGCAACCACGGCCGATGTAGAGGCGATCCATGTGCTGCTGCGTGACTACGCCAGCGAAGGTCAGCTACTGGCGCGCTCCACAGACGAGATTTGTGAGCACCTCTCCAACTTTGTTGTTGCCGAGCGCGAGGGCGCTGTTCGCGGCTGCGGCTCACTTGAAGTGTTCACCGAAGAGCTCGGCGAAGTGCGCAGCCTCGCAGTGCGCCCCGGTGAACAGGGCCACGGCCACGGCCGGCTGATGGTTCAAGAACTCGAGATAAAGGCGCGCCGCCTGGGTCTGACACGACTCATGGCACTGACCTATGTGCCCGGCTTTTTTCGCAAACTCGGCTACCGGATCGTCGCCATGGAAACTCTGCCGGAGAAAGTGTTCGGCGTATGCGTTACTTGCCCAAAATTCGACCACTGCGACGAGATCGCCGTGGAAAAACAGCTTGGCTCCTCATAGGTAGAGCATCTATCGTCTTGCTCGGTTATGATTCGCCGCATGATCCACACGTATCGCCTTGGACGTATTGCCGCCCTGTTTACTCTTGCCAGTGTACTGACGCTTACTGGTGTTGGTTGTGTACGCAGCTACCGGGTGGAGGTCCAGCAAGGCAATGTCATCAGCGCCGAACAGATCGAAAAGATCAACCCTGGGGTAAGTCGCGATGAAGTTCGCTTCATACTAGGGACACCCCTGATTGAAGATCCATTTCATGCACAGCGCTGGGATTACTTTTACAGTCTTGATCCCGGCAAGGGGCAGCCGCTGACCCAGCATCGCCTCAGCATCTGGTTTGAAGCGGACCGGGTAACCCGCACCCACGTCGAGGGAGCTGGACTCCCCGGAGCAATCGAGCCCGATCTCGAAGAAACTAGTCCCGGTTTTTTCTCGCGGCTTTGGGACAAGGTAACGCCCGGCGAAAACTAGGTTTTGGCCTTGCGTTGCGCGCGCAGGCGTCGAGCCTCGGTGGGACTGACCAGCAACGGCCGGTAAATCTCGACTCGATCACCATCTGACAGTGGCGCGTCTAGCGTGGTCCGCTTAGAGAAGATTCCAACTGATACGTTTTCGAGGTCGATCTGCGGAAACTCGCCCAGCACGCCGGAAGCGACAATGGCTTCACGTACTGTGGCACCATGCTCAAGCTTAATGGCCTTGAGAAACTGACGCTCCAGCAGCGCATAGGCCACCTCGACCTCAAGCAAAAGCCCGTTCTCCATAAAGCTGCTTAGCCCGTTCAGCAAAAGCTTCGATGAGCTGGGCGCAGATCCGGCTAAAAACCGGGCTTAGCATCTTACCGGTTACGCCACCGGCCATTGAAAAGCTGACTGTGAGTTCGATACGGCAAGCCAGTTCATCAAGCGTCTCAAACCGCCAGTCACCGATCAGCGACTCGAACGCGGGGCCCTCGGCCAACTGCATATGGATCGAGCGATCCGGTGATAATTCGTTCCGGGTAGTGAACGTTGTTTCCCAGCCCTTAAAGGCGATACCGATGCTTGCCAACGTCTGCTCACCTTCGCTTTGCAGGGCCGTTGAGCTGTTACACCAGGGCAAAAACTCGTGGTAACAATCCACATCGTTTGCCAGCACATACATCTCGTGCGCGCTATAGGGAACGATAAGTGAACGGCTGACGGTAGGCAACGGCGGGCGGATCCGAAATGAAGTCAAACCGATTATAAGGGCCGAAGGCAACAAGAAGGGATCCAGTTTGGGGTCTGGCATTGCCTTAAGATAGGCCCTTAACCGGGCATCTAAAATTGAAATAACTGCACAATGGCTGAAAGCCAGCACTAGAGCGCCCGCGCTCCGCTATAGTTCGCCTGGGGGGCTCGCACCCCGCTAGAACCAATCCGCCGTGCAACTGAACGCCTATGGCCAAAAGCAAAGCCAAACCTGAAAACAGTATCGCCCGCAACAAGAAGGCCTGGCACGACTACTTTATAGAAGAGGAATTTGAGGCCGGCCTTGCCTTGGAAGGTTGGGAGGTCAAAAGCCTTCGCGAAGGCGGCGCACAACTAAAAGAAGGCTATGTGATTATCCGTGCAGGCGAACTGTATCTTTTCGGCGCGCATTTCTCGCCACTGACTTCGGCTTCTACCCACATATCGCCCGACCCCACGCGCAGTCGCAAACTGCTGCTGCACGCCAGTGAAATCGGTAAACTGATCGGCGGCGTGGAGCGCAAGGGCTACACCCTGGTGCCGCTGTCGCTGTATTGGAAAAGGGGCCGGGCCAAGCTCAAAATCGCACTCGCCAAAGGCAAGAAACAGCATGACAAGCGCGCCAGCATCCGCAAGCGCGAATGGGACCGCGAACAGCATCGAGTCCTCAAAATGAACCGCTGAATGTGATCCGTTAACTCCTTGCTTTTCGAGGAGAAACCTCCATTTATGCTATAGTTTAGAGGTTGTCTTTATCGATGACGAAATGGGGGCGACCTGGTTTCGACGTGGATTACAAAGCCATCGGAGCATGTCGAGGTGCAGATCTCCTCGTAAATCCAACTGCAAACTATTAGTTGCCAACGACGACAACTACGCCCTGGCGGCTTAAGCCCTGCCAGTCTCTCCCCCGGCTCGCCCATGGGCTGGGATAAGAGGGATCAAATCACATGGGCTCGCGTGATGGGGTGCTCGTGACCCACCATGCTAAAACTAAGCGGGCTCGCCGGCCGTGACCCTGTCTGTCGGGACACGTACGGTCAAAACATTGACAGACTAAACATGTAGTCGCCGGTGTGTGGCGGATTTGCGGACGCGGGTTCGATTCCCGCCGCCTCCACCATTTTCTTGCAAAGCGTAGCTTGGCACAATATCGGATTCGCGATCTCAACCGATCGGAAAAAGTCTTTCATGTCGGCTGGATGTCAGGGAATTGACTAACAACAAGAATCAATCTCCACTTTACAGTCAACTCGCACAACAACTACTTCCCGGGCTTACTGTCAGCTTTGTCGCAATAAGTCTGGGCGCGGCTTTCGGCGTTCTCAGTGGCCGTGGCGCCTTGGCGGGCATTCTCTCCGCTGGCGTGATCGCGCTGATCACTGCAGCATTCGGCGGTACCCGCATTCAGTGCTCCGGCCCAACAGCGCCAATGACTGCTGTCACTATCCTACTGGTGAGCGCTGTCGGCGGTGGGCTACTGGCAGGCCATCCAGACGTTGACCCTGACCGGTTTATCAATCTCGTTCTACTGCTCACTGGTGCCATGCTGATCGTAGCCAGCCTGTTACGGCTTGGCCGTTTTATAAAACTGATCCCAAAAATCGTCATCAGCGGCTTCATGAATGGCATCGCCTTGCTGATCTGGGTTGGAGAATTCCGCTTTATTTTCGGCATCGGAGGAAAAACGGCTTATCTAGGCAATGTCTTTGTCAATTTAGCGATCGTTTTGCTGACCTTGTCAGTGATCTTCGCACTTCCATTGCTACTTAGAAAAGTCAGTGACCGGTTGAACTCCTTCTTCCCGGCAACACTGATAGCCATTGTGGTCGTCAGTACCCTATCGAACCTGGTTGGGCTCGATGTGCAGCACGTTAGCCTGGGAGGATCGATTGGATCGCTTACAGACATCAAGGGCATGGTTGTCGGCCAGTTGCCGACACAGTGGTCCCTTACTCTACTGATCCTGGCAGCTCCGTTCGTCGTTCAGCTCGCAATGCTGGCTTATCTGGATACATTGCTGACTTCCCTTGTTGTGGATCGCAAGGTCGAGATAATGCACGGCCGCCAAGACCCCACCAAGCCTAATCAAGAACTTTGTGCACAAGGGGTCGCCAACGCCGCCGTGTCTGTGTTCGGTGGAATTCCAGGAGCCCAGGCAACAATACGATCGGTATTAATACTAAACGAAGGCGCCACCATGAGGCTCGCTGGCGTACTGGTTGGGATCTTCGTGCTGATTGAAATGCTGATGTTTCAAGACCTGATTAGTTTGATTCCCCAGGCTGTTTTCTCCGGCGTTCTACTTAAGGTGGGTTACGACGTTTTCGATTGGATGCCGGTACGCCAATACATCAGCCAGCTATTGCAACCGTCGCCAACTCAACTCCCACCAGTCGGTCATCCGGGAATGGCGCTAATCGTTGGAACAACCCTGCTCACCGTACTGGTTAATCTCAGTGTCGCAGTCATCGTATTTACGATAATCTTCTACCTGGCAAGACAATTTTTTGAAATCGAAGATATCAAAACAGAAAGTGCGATGCATGATGAAAACTGACAAATAAATCGTCAGTTACCTCTCATGCAACATTTTTCCCCACCAACGTATCTCCCAGATAACGCGAGAAGCCACCGTCGACAGATCGCTGTGAAACCATACCGCCGTTGATGACAAAACAGGCAACCATCGGCCCGGTTCGGGCTCTCTGGTGTGCAAGCATGCGCAGCAGATTTTATATCCGCCAGTCAAGAATTTTAATCGAGCCGGTGATTTCTTTTAGCGCACTAACCGCTGGAACGGTTAACAAACCACTTCGGCGGCTTAACAACATAAGCCCCGCTCCCAGAGTTACGCTTTAGGAATTCCGCTGACGAGCCCACACTAGGCGGCAACGAACATATAGATTTGGTGAGATGTAACTTCGAGTTATCGTAGAGATTAACAATGAACTTACCCGCCTTTTTTGGATCCTTTAATTCTGGATCAAACATGGTCATAGATCGGCCTTTCCAGAAGAAAACTCTATGTGAACCGACTTCTGGTTCAAGCTCAATTACCTGACTACCGCCATGCTTACTCCAGGCTGCGCCCGTTAGCTTGCCTTGCTGATCAACCTCTATAGAGATATGACACTTGTACTTATCTACCCAGAGGCCAGTAATGTTGGCAAATCTTGGGTCCTCTTTGCTTATTGAAGGCAAAGCTGTTTGTGTTTGCGAAACAGCTGCGACGCTCAAGGACTCCTGTGAGCCCGCCTGTTGAGGTTGATTAGGTGTTTTTAATTTAACTTTAGCAATTGCAGCATAGGTTCCCCCAGGAAACTGATTCAGGTAGGCCCGGTACAATTCTGGGTTACCGCTATCTTTAATACTTTGCCAGAACTCAAGTTCAAGCGCCTTGTGATTGGTCGATTTATTTGTTGAAACTACACCGGTCGTTGGCGCCGAGGAGGTTGATTTCGTGCTACCAGCCGGCGCAAGCGCCGCCTGCGTACTACCGCTGTTAACGACAAAGATATAGTCTCCACGAGAAAGCTCGTATTCCTGAATCTTTCCAAACTGTGGTGTCTGGTCAACGTACTTGGGAACCTCTTGTTGCAAGTACAGACCCAGTTCTGTTCCACTGACATAGCCATCGCGGTTTAAATCACCCTTGCCATGCTTGATAGCGTCCACAAACATCAGAGTAAAGGTGCTCTTTGCGGGAACCGTCTCACCGGCCGAGCCAGCAGTAATGAACTGGCGCACCGGCAGCGAGACCAATTTATCTATCGCGGGTGGGCGATCCGGCGGTGCCCGACTCTTAAAGACCGTTCCGGAAAAACAAGAGTCAAAAAGGAATAGTGAATGCTTCGCTTCAGTATCTCGTGCCCAAGCCAGAACCTGACTCATAGGCAGTGCTTTTCTCTGGAATCCCCTCTCATCCTCTAGTGGGCTGGGCGCATCTACCGGCACCAAATAACCTTTGTTTCCGTCGTCTCGGGTGTAGCCATGACCAGCGAAAAAAAACAACAGGCGGTTTTGCTTGTCATAACCATAGCGGTCAATGAAATTCCTAAAATGATCCTCCAACTCCCGGCTATCGGGATCAAAATGCTTTTCAACTACGAATCCCTGTTCCTCAAGCGCTTTGGCCACAAGATTCAATTCTCTCGGAATGCTCTCAAGGTCTGGCCACCGACTATCCTGATACTGACTTGCCCCAATGAGCAATGCATGACTGCCTTGGTAAAGCTCTATCGCCTCTCCGCTGGCGGCAGTCGCTGTGACAGTCAGGCCGCGATTCGCGGCTGAGGCAGGCGCCAAGCCGATAAGTAACCACAGTACAAGTAGAGAAATCTTTCTCATATTTAGCCCAGTTTGGCGAAAAAGTCACCACCTTGGAAGTGCGAAGTATGATACGCGGATTCCGCACAACGTCAACGACAGCCTATCTCTCTGATCCTTGCCGATAGAAGGCCGATTGCGATGTGCTTAAAGGGTTATTCAGCCCGCGGGGAGCAAACACAAAAAGAGGTCCTAGAAATAGGGTATCTGTCGCCATTGCATGGCCAATCGGCGGGCACAGTCGACAAGGCGTTGTAGGTTCACAGGCCTGAAGGGCGTAGCGTGCGCCGTGGATGAATGGTGTGTCCAAGGAAATCAAAACCATTGTCGGTTCTGTCGACAAAACAACTTGGTTTGCGGTATAAGCGCAGTTTCAGATCAGTGGTTATCCGGTACACCTGTCGTATGACTTTTTTAAGATGCCACCGTTGGCGACGCAGCAGCTAAACATCGCTCCGGTTCGGGCTCTCTTCGGTATGAGCGCACCAGTAGCGGACCCTATACACACCAGTTATGCCTTTTTTTGAATCTGTGATTTCCTGCGCACATAATAGCGTGCAATACACACCTGCCCGGCCTCGCCTATGAGCGCTTTCAAGCACCTGCTGAGTCCCCTGCAGATCGGCCCCATCGAAGTACGCAACCGCGTGCTGGTCTCAGCCCATGTGCCGGGCTTTGCCAAAGACAATAAACCCGCTGAGCAGTACATCGCCTATCACCGAAACTACGCACACAATGGGGTGGGTCTGCAGATCACCGGTGGCACCCCGGTGCATGAATCCGGCCTTCTGGGGATGAACTCCGATGCACTTTGGAACCTCAACAACGATATCGTGCCGGGGTACCGTGCATTAAGCGATGCGGTTCACGCGGAGGGGGGTCGTATCCTGGCACAACTGGCACACAGCGGGGGCACCGTGCTGATTAACCAGCCAGGTCTCGAAAGTTGGGCCGCCTCACCCGTGCGCTCGGAGATCAACGGCAATATCGCCCACGAGATGACGCTGGCTGAGATTCATGAAGTGATTGATGCTCACACTGAAGGCGCCAAAAGAGTGGCTGCCGGCGGCATGGACGGTGTTGAGATACTGGGTGCTTTTGGCTTTTTACCCCAGGCTTTTCTCTCGCCGCTGACCAACCACCGTACAGATAAGTACGGTGGCGCACTTAAGAACCGCCTGCGCTTTCTAATGGAATTGTTGGAGGCCGTTCGCGGAGCACTGGGTCGGGATCATGTGCTGGGGGTGCGCCTGCCGGGAGACGAGTTTGAGCCCGGCGCGCTGGATCTTGAACAGATGAAAACCATCTGCAAACAAGTGGCGGATACCGGGCTGATCGATTACCTCAACATCATTGCCCATACCAATATTACGCACCTGGGTCGCAGCCGTCACTGGGCGCCTACTCCTACCCGTCACGGCATCTTTGTGCATCTTGCCAGCGCAATACGCGAGGTGGTGAGCCTGCCGGTGTTTACGGTGGGACGGATTGTGGACCCCGCCCATGCGGAACACATTATTGCCCATGGTCAGGCCGATATGGTCGGCATGACTCGCGCGCATATCTGTGACCCGCAGATTCTGTCCAAAATCCGCGGCCACCTTGAGGCCAGTATCCGGGTCTGCGTGGGCGCCAATGTCTGCATTGCCAACCGCTATGCCGGCAAACCCATTCGCTGTATTCAAAACCCCACTGTGGCCACCCCAGGCGTAGCACTGTCACCGACGAAGGCCTCAAAAAAGGTGAGCGTCATCGGCGCAGGGCCTGCGGGGCTGGAATGCGCGCGCATCTGCGCTGAGCGCGGTCACACAGTGCAGGTTTTCGATGCGGCCAACAGGCCCGGTGGGCAGCTGGCGCTGTGGGCCAGTGCGCCTTCTACCGGGGAGCTGGCCCGCATCATCGACTGGCGCCTGGACGAGTTGGAAAGACTGGGTGTTCCCCTGATACTCAATCGCCCGATGACCCGGCAGAACATTGCTGATCTTGATGCCGAGGTGGTCGTGATTGCCACCGGCGCACTCGACGCCTGCCGCAGCTTTGCCGGCGACGGATCAATGCAGATGATTTCAGCGCATGAGCTTTTGTGCGGCGCACCGGTGAGTGCTGCCAAGACACTGGTGCTTAGCGAGGGCCGCGGCCAGGCAGGCCTCGTCGCCGGCGAAGTGCTGTTGCATCAGGGCATCGCAACAGAAATTGTGACCTCAGATATCGCCGTTGCCGCTGATCTTGACCCGACTAACCGTGCAGCCTGGTACCACCGGCTGGGCGAACGCAACTGCATCTTCACGGCGGCGCACGTCATCGAATCTGTAAACGCCGATACCGTGGTACTGCGCAATGTCTTCGATAACCGGCTCAGCAAACGGGAGGGTATCCATCTTATCGTCGACTGGTCGGGATGCCGCGCTAACGATGAGCTCATCCATGGCTGGAACGATACCGATCTGGAAGTCTTCTCCATCGGCGACTGCCGCGCGCCCCGTACCGTAGAGGTGGCAATCAGCGAAGCATCAAACTTAGCAAACCGAATCTAGTAAGGTGAGACGAGCTGTGAACAATCATCTCGACTCATCAGGCACCGCAGAGTAAAACAGCAACACCGTGGCGCCATCGTGGCTGCCGGCAGTATGCATGGCGCCGGGCGCCCGCACAATAAAATCCCCCGGGCCATAACGGCCATCCTGATCGTACAAAGACCCTGCCAGCACATAAATCTGCTCGTATTCGCTGTGGGCGTGCATATCAGAGAACGCGCCGGTGTCCACTTTCATCAGCCAGGTGCGCACGCCGCCAGCGGCGTCCTCGACAAGGGGCTTGGCCCAGAAACCGGGCGCACCGCAATCCTGCCATGGCATCTCATCCGTCTTTTGCAACAGTGAGCCCAACTTTGGCAAAAGCAAAGACTGTGCCTGATCGGTGGATTTGAAAACCTCGCTCATGACATTATCCTTTCTGTTGTTCTAATCTGTTGTCTGCCAGGACTATCAACTGCCCTGTTCTGTTGGGCGCAGCAGGATATCGTGTATCTGCACATGGTCGGGCTGGGCCAGCGCATACAGCACCGCGCCGGCGATATCCTCACTCTGCAGGCATTTAAGCGCACCGTAGGTTTTCGCTGCGGCATCGTCACTGCCGCCGTAATGGGCCGCAAAGCCGGTCTCGACCAGGCCCGGGCTGATGTTGGTGACTCGCACCGGGCGCCTAGCGGCATGTATCTCCTGGCGTAATGACTCGGTGAGTGCGCGCACCGCAAACTTGGTGGCGCAGTAGACCCCGTTTGACCCTGGGGGCACCCGGTGCCCCCCCATGGAACCGATATGAATAATATGACTCTCATCGTGGTGTTCTTTCATATGGGCGAGGGCCTGCTGAGTGCAGATACAAAGCGCCAGCACGTTAACCTCAAGCATCTCGCGCCACTGGCCAGGATCCTGCGAGGCAAGATCACCGGCAAAACCCAGGCCGGCGTTATTGACCAACACATGCACGCCCTGCCAGCGCTTACGCACCGTATCGAAAAACCCCACGATCTCGCTCTCGACACGAAGATCGGCCCGACACGCCAAGAAAGCACCGGGCATGCCGGCCTCCTCCCCAAGGCCCTCGATTGCCTCAAGGCGCCGGGCACAAACCGCGACCCGCATGCCCGCCTTTAACAGGCCCAGGGTAATCGCCCGACCAATGCCACTCGATGCGCCCGTTACCACCGCCACGCGGCTGCGCCAGCGATCCATCGAAGTCCTATTTCGATCCTCCATCACACGCTCCTCATTATATGATCCTGGGCAACCAGTACATGGCTCTCCCATTAAATACCCGGCAACGCCAGATTACATCACAGCACGCCCAGGGTCACACCATTGGCTGAATCGCCGGGGGGGTTCCCACCATCTTCCCCCCGAAAAGGTCTGACGCTACACTAGGGCGATGGACAAGGAACTCTCAACGCATTGGCAAGCCTTGATCGACACCACCACCCAATACGGCCTCGAGCTTGTTGCGGCACTGGTCATTCTGGCTTTTGGCTGGTGGCTCGCAGGCCGGGTGCAAAGACTCATCCTGCGCGCACTCGATCGCCTGCCGCGCATGGACGCCACCCTAAAACCCCTTCTTTCTTCTCTGGTGCGTTACACCATTATCGCGATCACCCTGGTGGCCGTGCTGGCGCGCCTGGGGGTTCAGACCACATCCATCATTGCTGTGCTGGGCGCAGCGGGCCTCGCCATTGGCCTTGCCCTGCAGGGCACGTTACAGAACATCGCGGCCGGCATCATGCTGCTGCTGCTGCAGCCCTTTAAGGTAGGGGATTACATCGACGCCGGCGGCATTGCCGGCACGGTGGATGAGATCGGGCTTTTTACTACCGATATGAAAACCTATGACGGGTTGTACCGCTCGGTACCTAACGCCTCGCTGTGGAACACATCGATCCTGAACTACAGCCGCCTGCCCACCCGGCGCATGGCTGTCCCCGTGGGTATCGCCTACGAAGATGATGTTGAAAAAGCCATGGCGTTACTGCTTGATCACTTAAAGCAGGACAGCCGCGTGCTGAGTGAGCCCGCACCGCAGGTGTTAGTAACAGGCCTGGGTGAATCGTCAGTAGAGCTCTCTTTGCGCTGCTGGAGTGAGCGCACAGATTTTTGGACCTTAAAGTATGAACTCAACAAGAATGCCAAACTGTGGCTTGATGCAGCTGGCATTTCGATCCCCTTCCCCCAACGCGATGTGCACCTGATACCCACACCGGGCGAGGCAAATTCGAACACTTGAGTGGTTATCGAGCCTGAGACAGCCCGAATAGTGAGACTCAGCGCTAGGCCAACAACTCACACCTTAGGCCAACATACTCAACGCCAATCCAGGAGCACTTTGCCGGACTGGCCAGACCCCATGGTATCGAAGCCGCGCTGAAAGTCGTCCACCGAAAACCGGTGGGTAATGATGGGCGAGAGATCAAGCCCCGACTGCAACAGGCTTGTCATTTTGTACCAGGTCTCGAACATCTCGCGGCCATAGATGCCCTTGATCACCAGGCCCTTGAAGATCACCTCGGGCCAGGGGATCGTCATCTCCTCGGGCAGGATACCGAGCAGGGCAATTTTGCCGCCGTGGTTCATGCCCGCCAGCATGTCGCGAAAAGCACTCGGAACACCGGACATCTCAAGGCCCACATCAAAACCCTCGGTCATGCCCAGTTGACCCATCACGTCATTGAGTTGCTCGTTCTGGACATCAACGGTCCGGGTGGCGCCCATCTTGCGGGCAAGCTCAAGCCGATATTCGTTAAGATCAGTGATTACCACGTGGCGTGCGCCCACGTGGCGCGCCACTGCTGCCGCCATGATGCCGATCGGCCCGGCACCGGTGATCAGCACGTCCTCACCCACCAGGTCGAACGACAGCGCGGTGTGCACGGCATTGCCGAAGGGATCAAAAACCGCCGCCAGGTCATCGGAGATCTCGTCGGGCAGCTTGAAGGCATTGTAGGCGGGTATCACCAGGTATTCGGCGAAACACCCCGGGCGGTTGACGCCGACCCCCACCGTGTTGCGACACAGGTGGCGCCGCCCGGCGCGGCAGTTGCGACAATGGCCGCAGGTGATGTGGCCCTCGCCGGAGACCCGATCCCCCACCGCAAAGCCGCGCACCTCCTGACCCAACTCGACAACCTCGCCGGCGTATTCATGGCCAACCACCATGGGTACCGGGATGGTCTTTTGCGACCATTCATCCCAGTGATAGATGTGCATATCGGTACCGCAGATGGCGGTCTTGTGGATGCGGATCAACAGATCGTTATGGCCCGGACTGGGCTGATCGACATCGGTCAGCCAGAGGCCAGGCTGCGCGTGCAGTTTAGATAGGGCTTTCATGCGCGAGACTTCGGGAATCTCAGGGGATTACACCCAACTCGCGGCCCACCCGGGCAAAGGCATCAATGCACTGATCCAGTTGCTCCGGATTGTGCGCCGCGGACATCTGGGTGCGGATACGTGCCTTGCCCTGGGGCACCACGGGAAAGAAAAATCCCACCACGTAGATGCCCTCTTCCAGCATGCACCCGGCAAAACGCTGGACCAGTGGCGCCTCGCCTATCATCACTGGAATGATCGGATGGCCAGCACCGGCGAGTTCAAAGCCCAACGCCTGCAACCGCTCGCGAAAATAACTGGTGTTCTGCCACAGCCGCTGACGCAATTCGCTGCCCTCTGCCAGCATCTTTAATGCCTTGCGGGCCGCCCCGACGATACCCGGTGGCAGCGTATTGGAGAAAAGATAGGGTCGTGAACGCTGGCGCAGCAGGGCGATAACCTCCTGCCGGGCTGCAGTGTAGCCACCCGAGGCACCGCCCAGGGCCTTACCCAGGGTGCCGGTGATGATATCCACCCGATCCATGACGCCACACAGTTCGTGTGTGCCCCGCCCGGTCTCACCGACGAAGCCCACTGCGTGCGAATCATCTACCATCACCAGGGCGCCGTAACGCTCGGCAAGAGCACACACCCCCTGCAGGTTGGCGATCACACCATCCATGGAGAAGACGCCATCGGTTGCAATCAGTTTGGTGCGCGCGTCGGCTGCATGGGCCGCCTGGAGTTGCACCTCGAGATCTGCCATGTCGTTATTGGCATAGCGGTAACGTGTCGCTTTGCACAGGCGAACCCCGTCGATGATCGAAGCGTGGTTCAACGCATCGGAGATGATCGCGTCGTGCTCATCCAGCAGGGTTTCAAAAAGACCGCCGTTGGCATCAAAGCAGGAGGAATAGAGGATGGCGTCTTCGGTTCCAAGAAAAGCCGCCAGTTCCGACTCCAGCGCCTTGTGTGGCTCCTGGGTGCCACAGATAAAGCGCACCGATGCCATACCAAAACCGTACTCGCGGGTGGCTTCGCAGGCGGCACTGATGAGCTCCGGGTGGTTAGCCAGGCCCAGATAATTATTGGCACAAAAATTCAACACCGGCTTGCCACCGGCCACCTCGATCCGCGCGCTCTGCTGTGAACTGATCACCCGCTCGTGCTTGTACAAGCCCTGCGATTCGATCTGCCGCAATTGCGCCGCGGTGCGATCGTAGAATTCGGTTCTGGTAGGCACGCCTTGGATCACTCCCCGATTACGTTGGGCTAGAAGTTGTAACCGCGTTCCTCGTGATTGACGAGGTCAAGCCCCTCGATCTCCTCATCTACCCCAACGCGCAGAGGTACCACAGCACCGGCAACCTTCAGTGCAAGGTAACTGACCAGAGCGCTCCAGGCTGCGGTAGCAACCACTGCCAAAGCCTGCACCCCAAACTGATTGGCCAAGCTGACCCCTTCAGGCAGACCCACTCCCCCCAGAGTCGACATGACAAACACGCTGGTCAACAGCATGCCCAGCGCACCACCGACCCCGTGCACCGGAAAGACATCCAGCGAATCGTCGATCACCCAGCGCTGTTTGACCAACTGGGTCGCCCAGTAACAGATAAAGCCAGCACTGGCGCCAATGATCAGTGCACCCATGGGTCCGACAAAACCCGAAGCTGGGGTAATCGTACCTAGACCCGCCACCATGCCGGTGACCGCGCCGAGCGCGCCCGGCCTACCGTGACGAATCCACTCTACGGTCATCCACATCAACGCCCCGGCAGCGGCACTGATATGGGTAACTAACATAGCCATGCCGGCCACGCCGTCAGCGGCAACCGCACTGCCCGCATTAAAGCCGAACCAGCCCACCCACAGCATGGCGGCACCCGCCACAGTCATAGTCATGTTGTGCGGCAGCATCGCAGTTTGCGGAAATCCGCGGCGGCGGCCAAGAACGATCGCCGCCACCAGTGCCGCCACGCCGGCGTTCACGTGTACCACCGTGCCGCCGGCAAAATCCATGACGCCCATCGCACTCAACCAGCCGCCGCCCCAGACCCAGTGCGCCACCGGCACATAGGCAAAGAGGGTCCACAGCAGGCAAAAGATAAGCATGGCCGCGAAATTCATGCGCTCGGCAAAACCGCCAACGATAAGCGCCGGGGTAATTGCCGCAAAAGTCAACTGAAAAACAACAAAGACACTTTCGGGAATTGTTCCCGATAGCGAATCGACCGTCACTGTACTCAGGAAGGCTTTTTCCAGCCCACCGATCCAACCGTCTATGCCGCCGGCCCCAAAAGCCAGTGTGTACCCCAACGTCACCCAAAGTACGCTCACCGCACAAACCAGAATAAAGCATTGCATCAGCACCGACAGTACATTGCGCGTGCGCACGAGACCCGCGTAAAACAGCGCAAGGCCCGGAATCGTCATGAACAGCACCAGTGCGGTCGATGTCAGCAGCCAAGCGGTGTCGCCACTATCGGCACCTGCAAAGGCCACTGTAGGGAAAATCGCAATCGTAAGCGCTAACGCAAAACGAGCAATGACAGGCCCCATCTTAAAGGGCATCCTTGTCTGTCTCGCCGGTGCGGATCCGCAAGATACGCTCCACATCGTAGACAAAAATTTTGCCATCACCGATCTTCTCCGTGCGCGCTGCGCCGACAATCGCGTCGATAACCTGGTCAAGAATCGCAACATCCACCGCTACTTCAAGCTTGACCTTAGGCACGAAATCCACCACGTACTCGGCGCCGCGGTACAGTTCAGTGTGGCCCTTCTGCCGGCCAAAACCCTTAACCTCGGTAACCGTCATGCCCTTGATGCCGACTTCCGCCAACGCATCGCGTACATCGTCGAGTTTGAATGGCTTAATGATTGCTGTGACGAGCTTCATGGCACGCTCCTGATAGGTCGGTTGGGGTGGATCACTGAGAAAGGAACAGGCCGTCGGGCATTAATCGGGCTACCCGACGACGCGGGGATTATCGCAGACATTGACTAGCGACCAAAGTATTGGGTCAGGCCCAAGGTCACAACAGCGCCCTTGGGCAACACAGCCAGCGGTCTTGAATCCCAGAGGCGACCTGTACAGTTGCATTAGCGGGCCAGATAGCGACAATGCTCTGTTCTCTTTTTTCAGACATGGGCGGTGTGCAATCCTGCCAGGCCCCATTTTGGTGCATTATGAGCCACTACCCTATCCTGATCGAACCTGACGAGCTTGAGCCATTACTCGATGACGACAAACTGCTGCTAGTCGATCTGGGTAAGTCCGAATCCTACGGTCAGATACACGTGCCGGGGGCGATGCACCTGGACTATCCATTGCTGTTGGCCGGCACCAAACCCGCGCCGGGTCTGTTGCCGCCAGAGGAACGACTGGTTCACCTGGCTGGGATGTTGAAACTTGACCATGTCTCCAGGGTGGTGGCCTATGACGACGAAGGCGGCGGCCGGGCCGCACGACTTGCGTGGACATTGCATTACCTGGGCTACCAGAGCGTGCAGGTCTTGAACGGGGGGATTCATGCCTGGAATAACGAGGGCCACCCAGTGAGCGAAGATCCAGTTTTTCCGGATAACACGCGAACTCTGCCGGTGGTCTCACGCGATCCCACGGTACTCGCCACCCGCGAATATGTGCTCGAGCACCTGAATGACGACGGGGTCGTGCTGCTGGATGCCAGAACCCCAGAGGAATATGTTGGAACCAAGGCTTATGCTGCGCGCGGCGGCCATATCCCGGGCGCCAAGAATATTAACTGGCAAGACACCATGGAGCCTGATCGCAACCTAAGACTGAAAGGCGCTTCTCAACTGCAAGACATGCTGACCCTGCGTGGAATAGATCTGGAGCAAGAGGTCATTACCTACTGTCAGACCCATCACCGCTCGGCCCATGCCTGGATGATGCTCAAATCGCTGGGATTTACCCGGGTGCGCGGCTATGCGGGCTCGTGGTCTGAATGGGGCAATGACCCTGACCTGCCAATACAACAGGGAGTATCCCCATGATTGTTATCCTGCATCCGGACAACGCGCTTGATACCGTCGAGGGCAAAGCTGTCATGGAATACCTCTCGACCCGATCCGGGATCACGCCCCATAGCCACAGCATCACCGGCACTGGCCGTACACTCACCGAGATCTACGTGGTCGGTGATGTTGCCGGCCTAGACCAGGCCGAGATCGAAAGCCTCCCCGGGGTTGAGAAAGTGGTTCGGGTCTCGCGCGAATACCGCGTCATCGGACGCCACACCGGAGACGTGCGCGCCTCGGGGTTCACCTATAACGACGTGCGCTTTGATCAGCAATCTTTGCATGTCTTCGCAGGGCTGTGCGCGGTAGACGATCCAGTCAACGTCGAGACGATGATGCGTGCCCTGCGCGACAACGGCCAGGTCTGTACCCGCATGGGCGCCTACAAGCCCCGTACCAACCCCTACTCCTTTCAGGGGCATGGCGCCAGTTGCCTGCCATGGGTGTTCGAACTCGCCGGCAAATACGGTATCCGGGTGATCGCCATGGAGGTAACCCACGACTCACACGTACGGGAGATTCTTCAGGCGCTTGAGGATACCGGTCGTCCGACTGGGGTGATGCTGCAAATCGGCACCCGCAATACACAAAACTTTGAACTACTCAAAGAAGTTGGTCGCCAACAGGAGTTACCGGTACTGCTGAAACGCGGCTTTGGTATCACCCTTGACGAATCACTGAACGCCGCTGAATACCTTGCCAGCGAAGGCAACCGCAATATCATTTTCTGTCTGCGCGGCATGAAAACTAACATGGGCGACCCACACCGCAATCTGGTCGATTTCGGCCATGTGCCGGTGGTGCGTCACCTGACCCACTTGCCCGTGTGTATCGACCCATCACATTCAGTGGGGAGTCGTAACGCCGGACCCGATGGTATCCTGGACGTCATGCATGCGACTGCGCAGGGTGTGGTTGCGGGCGCCAACATGGTACTCGCCGATTTTCACCCTAAACCCGAAGAAGCTCTGGTCGACGGACCCCAGGCCCTGCATATGGATGAACTGGCCTGGTTTCTCGAGGATATTGGTATCGCGCGCCAGACCTATGAGGCCCGACTCGCACTGGCGCAACGGCAAAACTGAATCATTGGCTACAGACCCAGGTCACGTTCATGAGTGAGAAAGAAAAAGTTCTTCGCAGTGAGGATGAATGGCGCGCACGACTGAGCGCCCAGCAATACCAGGTCTGTCGCGCCCATAGCACCGAACCCCCTTTCAGTGGTGAGTACAATGACTGTAAGATGGCAGGCAGCTACCACTGCGTCTGCTGTAGTGCACTGCTGTTCGATTCACGACACAAGTACAACTCGGGTTCGGGCTGGCCAAGTTTCTGGCAACCAGCTCCCGGAGCGGATGTCGGCCAGCACACCGATGCGAGCCTTGGCATGATCCGTACCGAAGTGCTGTGCGGGTGCTGCGATGCTCATCTCGGCCATGTATTCAATGATGGACCAGTACCAACCGGGGAGCGTTATTGCATCAATTCGGTTGCGCTTCAGTTTAAGCAGAAAACCAACGACCCCGATTGAAGTGCCCGCTCGGCCCTGGCTATCACGCTTAGCCTTGGCGGGAGCGGATGCGCGGAATCTGCAGATCTTCGCCCGCACGCGGAGGCCCCGCACGTAACCCCGGATTAAAACGGGTGATTACCCAGATCGGCAATTCAAACTCGTGGGCCAGCGTCCACAAGCTGTCTCCGGGACGTACGGTATAGGCCTCAGTGCCTGTCACCTCAAAGTTTTCCTTGAACTCCTCGACAAGCACTCGGTGATATTCTTCCCGGCGACGCTCAAAGGAGTGCTGCTGATCCGACCCAGTCACCGGCAGCAGCAGCGCATCTCCACTTGCCAGCACCCGTGTCGAATCATAACCATTCAGCTCGCGCAGTTTCTTCACCCCGCCCAGGCGTAACCAGTCAGAGTAATGGCCCAGCGTCTCCTCTGGCTCGATGTTGATGCGGTACACCGTTTTGCCATTGACTCCAGCCATTTGTATCGACAGGTCAACTGGCCGGTCTAGTGGGCTCACAAATACCTCTCCTTGCGCCAAGACCGGTGTCGGGCCAAGCGACCCATCGCTTAGTTCAGTTGCATCAAGCGACGGGGTCGAATTGTCAACACCTGGGTTCTGCGAAATCTTCGGCCAGCCAGGATCGGTAACTCCTTGATCCACAATGGCTCGCTGGGTATCTGCCTTTGGAGTTGAACTTGCAACATCCCCAGACAAAGGCGCTGCTGAAGCCAACATTACCGGCTCGTCTACGCCGGCCGATGCGGCTTTAGTTTTTACAGGCTTTTTGCCAGGCATTTTCAACTTGTCGCCCGGCGCAATCAATGCACTAACCCTAAGGTTATTGAACGCAAGCAGGCGGTTGCAGTCGATGTCATGCGTTTTGGCAATAGCGCAAACCGTATCACCGACGGTGACGATGTACTCAAAGGATTTCTGCCGGGTAGCATCACCCACTGGAGTCGCAGCAGCGATTGAGTGGGCCACATCGACCGGGACGCCCGCAACCTGCAGAATCTGTCCCGGTCGAATGATCGCATCGGCGCCCAACCCATTGTCGAAGATCAGTCGCCGGCATGAGACCGCAAGCTGGGCCGCAATGCGACAGGCGCTGTCGCCCGCTACCACCGTGTAGGCGATGCTGATACGGGGTACATTTGCCGAAGCCGGCTTCTTCACTGGGGTGGATTTGGCCCCTATCGAATCAGGAATTGTCAGCGTCTGACCAGGATGAATCAGATCACCACCTGCCAGGTCATTTACTGTGAGCAATGCGGCGCAGTCAATACCGTGGCGGTTGGCGATACTACAAACGCTATCGCCTTTGCCTACGGTATAGCGCCCACCCGGTGGACGCTTCAGCGTACCCGGGATCAGCAGCTGGGAGCCTACCGCAAGGACCGATCCCCGGTGCAATCCGTTTGCCGCCAGCAGGTCATCGCAATCGGTTCCAAAACGCCGGGCCACCGCACACACGCTGTCCCCCGGACGCACCACGTAGGCTCCTCGCTGCGCCACCATGCTGCGCGAGCGACTCGCCGGAGGTAGCTGCAGTTTCTGACCAGTACGGATAACCGCTTTTGAGTTGAGGCCGTTAAGCGTGATCAGCTCAGAACAATCGGTTCCAAAGGCGGCGGAGATGCCACAGGCAGTATCGCCCGAGCGCACCGTGTATTCCAGTACTCCGCGGCCTCGAGTTTCTGATGGCATCATGCGCAGCCGGGCCAGATGGTTGGCCCAGCCGCCCGAGCGCGGCGGTAGGCGCAAGCGGTAGCCATTGGGAATAAAACGCCAGCCATGCCAGACAAAACGGGTCAACGCCGGGTTTAGCGATTTCAGTTGCGCCTCACTAAGGCCAAATACACTCTGGATTCGCGCAATAGACACCGGCCTTTCAAGCAACAAGGTACGGTAAGTCAGCGGCCGACCCGGCTGGATATCTCCAAAAAAACGCTTGGCGTTGCGGGCCACATGTCGAGCCGCCAGAAACCCTGCATAAAAATTCTTGACTGCCACCTGAAACTTGCTCGAGCGATAACGGTTGATCACCCGGATGTAATCAGGCCCCAGCTTTTTGATCGCTCGGCGCATGCCATTAACGCCATAGTTATACGAGGTGATCACAAATGGGCTGAGCGCACTATCAGTTACCCCCGAGTCCTTGGCTTGTGCTGCCACCGTCAGGGTCTTGCGGGCATCCTTGAGGTAACGCGCTGCAGCCCAACTTGCTGCCTCAGGGTCCAGACGCTCGTCAACCGTGGCATCCAGTTCGAGCCCAAGCATGCGTCCAGTAGAGGGCATAATCTGCCACAGCCCGGCAGCGCCAACCCGCGAGTAGGCCTTAGGGTTATAGGATGACTCGACAAACGGCAGGTACTGGATATCGATAGGTAGGCGGGCATCTTTGAGGACCCGTCGTACCAGCGGGCCATAGGTGCCAAAGCGTCGCAAAGCAGCCTGAAAACCATCACGGTTGCCAGACTGGCAGCGGATATTTCCCGCCGCCTCGCGGATCTCGGCCGGTGAACGATCCGGAAACAGTGTCAGTAGGTGCTTGCCGTAGGCGCTGCTGACCCGGTACTTACGCTCTAACTGGCGAGCAAGGTTATACATCTCCCCGGCGACACGCTTTTTCTTATCCTTGATAAAAGGTGTGTTGCCTTTGCGCCCACAGGCACGTCCCTTGAACACCTTGTAGACACGATGTGGGGCAAGCGCATCATGCAATACCGAATCCTGGCTGTTCCAACGGCTGTAGATATCGATCCAGAAATTAACCCGACTCTGCAGTTCGCGCGGGCAGGGGAAAGTCGCGCTGCACTGCATCGCATGCTGTTTAACCCGAACAAAAGCGCGCGCCGGCGGTGATACGAAAAGACTTGCGCCAAACGCGCAGATCATCAGATACAGCATTCCCTGGTTCAGCCGATCAGGCATATTTTTTCTGGGTCAGGTTAGTGGCAGGTTCGCGAAACCCCCAAAAGGGCCATACTCGAACCCAGGGGAATCTCCAGGGCCCTATGCTATCAATTTGTGCCGCGATCGGGAATGATTTGGATACCCGCACGGCTTTTTAAGTCAGAAAATAGGCGTCTTTGCTACACTTGTCCATTGAGGTCGCCTGCCTAGGGCCTAAGGCCTGCACCAGCCCGAGCCATGACACACATATCAACCACCCATATCACTGCCAGCGTAGCGAACGCACTGCAGTACATTTCTTACTACCATCCGCCAGATTTTATCGCGTCCATGGCCCGCGCTTACGAGCGTGAGGCTTCCGAGTCCGCAAAAAATGCGATTGGGCAGATACTGATCAATTCGCGTATGGCTGCCGAAGGTCGTAGACCGATGTGTCAGGACACCGGAGTGGTCGTTGTATTCATCAAAATCGGGCAATCGGTGGTTATTGATGGTGATATCTCTTTGCAGCACGCAATTGATGAAGGCGTGCGCCGTGCCTACACCGACCCCGACAACCCGCTGCGCGCTTCGATGGTGTCCCCGCCAATAGGTGAAAGACGAAATACCGGAGACAATACGCCCGCCGTGGTGCATATCGAGATAGTGGTAGGCAATACGCTCGAGATGACAGTTGCGGCCAAGGGCGGTGGTTCCGAGAACAAGGCGCGCCTGGCCATGCTTAACCCCAGCGATGACCTAACGCAGTGGGTAACCGATACCCTGCCTGGCATGGGGGCCGGCTGGTGCCCACCGGGTATCCTGGGTCTGGGCATTGGCGGCACTCCGGAAAAATCATTGCTGCTCGCCAAGGAATCGTTGATGGCGCCCATCGATATCGACCAGATTATCGCAGATGGACCCAAGAACCCCATCGAGCAATTACGCCTGGAAATTTATGAGTCGGTCAACCGTCTGGGTATTGGGGCGCAGGGACTTGGCGGACTGACCACGGTGCTGGACGTTAAGATCCTGGAGTATCCAACGCATGCCGCCTCACTGCCGGTGGCAATGATTCCCAATTGCGCGGCAACCCGACATATCCATTTCACTCTGGATGGCAGTGGACCAGCAAAGTTGCCCATGGTTGACCTGGCAAACTGGCCACAGATCACCGCACAGACTGGCGGACGGCGAGTCAACCTGGATACGCTGACCCCAGAAGATTACCGATCCTGGCGCATCGGTGAAAACCTGCTACTGAGCGGGCATATCCTGACCGGACGTGACGCCGCTCACAAGCGGATCGTAGACCGAATTCAAACCGGTGAAGCGCTGCCTGAAGGCGTGGATCTTAATGGCCGGTTCATCTATTACGTCGGGCCAGTGGACCCGGTAGGTGATGAAGTCGTCGGCCCGGC
>JBBWVW010000030.1:0-35323 GCA_050256425.1 Arenicellales bacterium
AGTTTGGTGGTTGAGTTATTCACTCATGTCCCTCGTTGGTACTTCTCCCAAAGTATTGGAAACTTCAATTACCATAGAACAGACTGCGATTTCGGCCTGGTACAGACCGACTCCCTGAATGCGGATGTTGGCGCAACGATCATCGAGCTTAGCAAACGCCTGCCGCTAGATCCTAAAGAGGTCAAAGCACTTGCGACACAATTTCAGGCGCTGAAGTGTCGACTTGTAGTCAGTGATATTGTCCCACTCGGGCTTGTGGCGGCAAGAGTCGCTGGCATCCCCTCGGTGCTCGTAGAGAATTTCACCTGGGACTGGATCTACGCCGGGCTTGCAGAGCGCACGCCAGGCCTTCGCTACTACAGCGAATTGCTGGCACCGCTATTCACCCACGCCGACTTGCGTATTCAAACTACTCCCGTCTGCGTTCCGGTTTCCCATGCTCAAACGACCCGTCCGGTCGCCCGTCGACAACGCCAGGACCGCGCCACCACCCGCGGCAAGCTCGGACTGGGGCGCGGTCGGAAACTGGTTTTCATCAGCATGGGCGGGACTGCGCAGGATTTTTCTTTTCATCAACGCCTATGTTCGGATTTCCGAGGGATCGATTTTGTCGTTGCCGGAATCGGCACGAGCGCTGAAACTCACGCCAATGTCACCTTCTTGCCAGCTCGTACCGCTATGTACCACCCAGACCTGATTCATGCCGCTGATATCGTGATTGGCAAGGTCGGATACAGCACCATCGCCGAAGTTTTCGAAGCTGGGGTTCCCTTTGGCTACTTCGTGCGTGAGCACTATCCAGAAATGGCGCCACTGGTCACTTTCCTGCGCGGCCAGGTACCAGGCCTTGACTTCGAAGCCGCCGAGTATGTTGGCGGCCAATGGCTGGACCGGCTCCCTCAGTTGCTGGCCATGGAGCGGCTTGACCGCCCGGATGTTATTGGTGGAGCAACCGAGTGTGCGAGCCTGATCAGTACCATGTTCCAAGTCGGATCGACCAAAGATTAACGAGACAACTCAGTGATCAGGGCGCTCAGAAAACGCTCGCCTGATTCAACCTCAGCCATCTCAATAAACTCATTGGGTTGGTGCGCCTGGTCAATCGACCCGGGACCACACAGAACCGTGGGAAATCCAGCCCCTTGGTATTGCCCAGCTTCTGTGCCGTAGGCTACCCGGGCCGTATCGTCACTGCCTATCAGCGACTGCACCAGGCTCAGTATTGGCGATACCGCTTCATCAAAGGCTGGGCTCCTTGCCAACACCTGGGTGTCAATAGCGCAACGCTCATAGCGCGCACGCATCCCCGGCAAGACCTCGTCTCGACAGAACTGCTCGAAAAGATCGATTAACAATTGTGGGTCATCCCCTGGAATATTCCGGATGTCCCAGATGAATTCGCATTCGCCGGAGATAATGTTAATGGCTGTACCGCCATGGATAACCCCTACATGCACCGACGTGTAATGGGGTTCAAACCCGTTATCGCTGGGTGTTTTTTTGGCCAGATCCTGGGCCACTGATTCCAGGTGACTTACCAATCGAGCCGCGGTCATCACAGCGCTGACGCCCCGGTGAGTCTGACTGGAATGCGTTTCATAGCCACGCACAACCGTACGCAGCCCGACCATACCCTTATGCCCAATGACCGCGCCCATGGTAGTTGGCTCGCCGACAATGACACCTTGGGGCTCGGGCAGTTCGCGGCGAATCACCTCTATCATATCTGGGGCACCCAAACATCCTACCTCCTCGTCGTACGATAACGCAAAGTGGATTGGTCGGCGCAGGTTCACCATCTTGGGTACCAGGGCCAAAGCGATGCCAATAAATCCCTTCATGTCACAACTGCCCCTGCCATACAAGCGGCTACCCGAGCGCATCAGGATAAAAGGGTCGCTATCCCAATCCTGCCCATCGACCGGAACTACATCGGTATGGCCGGAAAGAACGACACCACCGGCTTCCTGGGGGCCAACGGTGGCAATCAGGTTGGACTTTTGCCCATCGGCACTGGGTACCCGGCGCGAGTCAATCCCCTGATCGTAGAGAAGATTCTGAACAAAATCGATTAACGGCAGGTTGCTTTCACGAGAGACCGTATCAAACCCGACGAGCTTTTTAATCATGGTGACGCTGTCCATAAGGGATCAGTCTATTCCCAACGCGCCTGATTGTGAAATCCTGGCGACCTCGGCCAGGGCCAGGTTTGGCGTTAGCAATGGTTTGCGGTAGCCTTGGCGACCCTCAAAGTAACTTGACTGGCCACAGGACCTTATCAACAAACATGAGTCTTAAGAATATCGGCGTGATTGGTGCCGGCACCATGGGTAATGGTATTGCCCAAACCTGCGCGATCCGGGGCTATAACGTCATCATGCAGGATGTCTCTGACAGCCTGGCGCAAAAAGGCCTGGATGCTCTGGGTGTCAGCCTGGAACGGCTGGTAAAGAAAGATAAAATCACCCAGGAGGCGTGTGCCCAGGCGCTGGCAAGAATCCAGACCACCACTGATATTGAAGCCATGGCCGACCGTGGCCTGGTGGTCGAGGCGGCAAGTGAAAATATAGACGTCAAGTTACAGATTTTTTCAAAGCTCCACGCGATCTGCGGCAAGAGCGCCATCCTCGCTTCGAATACCTCGTCACTGTCGTTAACCCGGATCGCGGCTGCCAGTGGCCGCGCTGACCGCGTCATAGGCATGCATTTTTTCAACCCAGTGCCACTGATGGCACTGGTCGAAGTGATTCGGGCTTTGCAGACCTCGGACGAGACCTACGCAGCAGTCGATGCGCTGGCCCGGGATCTGGGAAAGACACCGATCAGCGTTAAGGATAGCCCGGGCTTTGTCGTCAATCGGATGCTGGTTCCAATGATTAACGAAGCGGCTTTTATCCTCTACGAGGGACTCGCCAAGGCCGAGGATATCGATGCGGCAATGAAACTCGGAGCGGCCCATCCCATGGGCCCACTGGCTCTCGCTGACATGATCGGCTTGGATGTCTGCCTTTGGGTTATGGATGTGTTGCATCAGGAATTTGGTGACTCCAAATTCCGGCCGTGCCCTTTGCTCAAGCAGAAGGTCGATGCAGGTTACCTCGGGCGCAAAACCGGGCGTGGCTTCCACGACTACAGCCGATAAGCTTTCCGGCAGCAGACAGTCAAGCTGGTTACCACCTCAAACGCTGAGTCGGGGGGCTATGAAGCACCCTTGCGACTAGGTATCGATACCGGCGGCACTTATACCGACGCGGTACTGCTCGATCGCGCCGGGTCGGTGGTCAGTACAGCGAAGGCGCTGACAACTCATCATCAGTTGACGGCCGGAATCAACGAGGTGTTAGCCCAGCTTCCCCGCGAATTGCTGACCAAGAGCTCACTGGTTTCCCTATCAACCACGCTTGCAACCAATGCGCTGGTGGAAGGTCGTGGCACGCCCGTGTGCCTGTTACTGGCAGGCTACAGCACTCAGCAGGTAGATCAGGCGCAACTGGATCAAATTGTCCGCGGGGGTCATTGTGCGCTGATCCGCGGTGGCCACGATGCAGGAGGCGTCGAGCACGAACCGCTGGATATAAAAAAAGCACATCAGACCATCGAGTCTCAGCGTGATGAGGTTGCCGCTTTCGGGATTTCTGGACTGTTTGGGGTTCGCAACGCCGAACACGAGTTGCGTCTACGTGATCTCGTCCATTCACTGACCGATAAACCGGTAACCTGCGGGCACGAACTGGCCTCACAACTGGATGCGCCACGCCGGGCTCTGACAGTAGCCTTTAACGCGTCGTTGATTGCTTATATCGATGAACTGATCCGAGCGATACAGATCACCCTGCACGAATACCGGATTACTGCCCCACTGATGATGGTTAAAGGAGATGGTTCGCTGATCAGTGTCGAGCTTGCGTTGTCCCGCCCGGTAGAAACTATCCTGTCCGGGCCAGCCGCAAGCGTTATGGGCGCAGCTTTACTCCACCAAACAGACAACGCCATCATTGCAGATATGGGCGGCACCACCACTGATATCGCGATCATCAGCAACGGCCAACCGGTGGTGAGCGCTAACGCCGCAGTTATTGGCGATTGGCGCCCTATGATTGACGCAGTACGGGTGTTCTCCGTGGGTCTAGGCGGGGACAGTGAAGCCCGCTTCCAGGGTGGCGTCGGATTGGCGATTGGTCCGCGCCGGGTTATCCCTATGAGCCTACTGGCACACTGGTTCCCTCAGATACTCGAATCCATGGAACGCCGTAGCAGATCCTCTACCAGTGCCCGAAGCAGCCGCTACGTGGTTCGACTGTTCGCTGAAGCCAGTCAACGTAAAAGGTTCTCTGAAGCCGAGGCCGACGCCTGGGCGCGACTCGCCGATGGCCCGCTGGATCTGGAGGCCGCTGCCGAGAGCGACCGTGAGCTGATGCGGGCGGTTGCCAGGTTGGTACGTGAGGGTGTAGCCATATACAGTGGGTTCACCCCGACGGATGCGGCTCATGTGCTCGGGAAAATGAGTCACTGGTCTACCCCGGCTGCCCGACTCGGCGCGATCATTTGGGCTCGGCAGATGCGCGAGGTCTACGGCTGGGGTCATTTTGAGGCACAGGACCCCATAGGCCCAAGTCAGGCGGTGCAGGACTATGTTGTCAGCGTGATCTGCCAAACCCTCGTGTCAGCCTGCCTGGCAACCGACCCGGATCAACGCAACAGTTTGGAACGAGAGCGTACCGCGCGGCTTTTCAGCGAGTGGATCACCGGGGTGAGTCGCATTGACGGCGATCTGTTCTCGTTGCAATTGGACCGCGGACGCACCCTGGTGGCAGTAGGCGCTCCTGCACCGATCTACTACCCCCAGGCGGCCCAGCGGCTCAATATCACGCTAGCCCTGCCTAAACATGCAGAGGTTGCCAATGCAATTGGTGCGGTCGCCGGTAGTATTACCCAGCGTGCGCGGGTCACTGTAACCCAGCCCGTGCAGGGAATCTTCCGGGTATTCGGTCCAAAGGGGCCGGTAGATCATAGTCATCTCGAGGATGCCTTGTCGGATGCCGAAAACCAGGCAATCCAACTGGCCCGGGAGAAAGCCCTTATGGCAGGGGCTAAGGAGGTCCAGATCACCGTCTCCCGTGATCAGGATGTCGTTGATGATCCGGATTCACCAGCCACAATCTTTTTTGAGGGGCGGGTCACCGCGATTGCCAGTGGCCGCCCCGCAATGGGCCTGACCGAACTACCTTTGCCCCAAGAAGCGACAGGCGTACAATCCAGCGCGGATCTGACGGGCCAGACAGATTAGACCGCATCACCCATGAATGCCAGTATCAATAACGGTTCACGAAAGGATATCAACAGCCGGCCGCATATCTATTACGACGGCTACTGGATCCGTTACTACGCCCCTCCGGCGGAAACGCTTTCAGCCAAGCGTGACCTGCTGTTGATGCTGACACGCCGGACCTTCCATCACACTGAGCCAGGAATTAATACCCCCGGAAATAAAGTAGAAGCTGCGCGCTCCAGTTACGAGACAGAGCGAAACCCGGCGCGTAGACGTGTCAATGCCGCCATGCTTGCCGGCGCTCTATTCAACCGCGCAACAGATATTTTTACCAGCATTGTCAGCCTCGAAAGCAAGGGCATCGAAGTCAGTACGGATAATGAACTGATGCGCGAGTGCAGCGCTTGTTTCGAGCAGGCGCTTGAACTGGGCAAACAGGTTCGCCATCCGAGTGGACACGAAGGCATAGACGAGTTGTGGGGGGAGCCTTTCAAAGTATTTACCCACTCAATTGCCAGCTACTATGAAAGCCGATACGTCAAGATCTCGCAGACAATGAAGGCGATTGACGAAATCACCAAACGCATTGTTAAGGTTTATGGGGAGATGTCGAGTTTTCATGGCATCGACGCAACAGTCCTGCAGTTCGCACGTGCTGGGCGAGTCGAGTGCGAGATGATGAAGAGCGACCCGGACTTCTTTGGCAACTGGCCCGAGTTTGTGACCCTCAAGGAGCAGATCAAGGCGTTCCAGCCGACGCCCCCTGCAGGTCTGGGTGCTCTAGCCCGGGCCCAACTGCACCGGGGTTGTGGGCTACTCAGTGACGGCACTGATCTCATTTCCTACATGGCCGGAGTCAGGGTACCCATGCCCAAGAGCAAACGCGAGTACCTGGATGCCCTGGATGACTTCGAGATCGATTGCCAGGGGGTGTCGGGCTTAAATCCGAGTCCACGTAGTCGCACTGATTAACCAGTCAATCACCACGGACCCCTATCGGGGTACACGTCCTGGGGGATTACCGGCGACCTGAACCCTGCAGAAAACGCGACTATCAGTTCAGTTGCGATATCCCGGATCGGCGTTGGTGCCGCCCGCTCTACCATCAGATGCCTTTTGCTTATTTCCGATGAGTTGATCCAGCGCTTGCTTTAGTCACTGACTCGCTTTTGGTACAAGTCACAGTTGGCAAGAATCGGCCGCAGGTGCCCCGCCAACCGATCAGCCCAGACCATAACTCCCTCCTCAGTCGCAATCAAATCCTGACGCACCTCGATCAGGACATGCGGGAAACCATTTGCCCCGCCATGGGTCTCAATCGTATAGCCCACATGCTCCCGAGCATCGTAGGGCTGGTTGTCTCCAACGCACAAATCGGGATCGCCTCGAAGGCTGTTCAGTAACGGCAGACTGATGCGCTGATCATCGTTCCATAGTATTCCAATCTGCCAGGGCCTGAGCTTGCCCGCCATCGCTGGGGTAAAACTATGTACCGCGATCAATGCTGGTACGCCATGCTTGGCACGCACACATTCGACTTGGGCCGCAACCGCTTTGTGGTAAGGGATAAAGATCTCCTCCTCGCGGGACAGCCGCTGCTCGGTCGAAACATTCTGATTGCCCGGTACGATAAAACCGTCGCTACAGGGCGAAATAGAAGTTGGATCATCAAGAGGCCGATTGAGATCGATCACCAGCCGTGAAAACCGTGCCAGCACCAGTACAGCGTCGAGCAGATGTGCGAGGCGGCGAGCCAGTATCTCGCAACCGATATCCAATGCAATGTGCCTGGCCCGCAGACCTGCATCCAACCCCAGATCAGCCAGCGCCCGTGGAATTACGTTACGGGCGTGATCGCACACCAGTACCAATGGGGCGCAGCCCCCGACATTACCAATCTCAAACGGCGGAGTCTCATCCTCCCCAAGCAATGGTAAAGGGCCTGAATGACTGATGCTGTTATCCAACTTTTTTCCCCTGTTATACCAATAGACGGGCCTGGGTTATGCTCGCACCGCCCGTTAAGCCTGATCTCCAATCTAAGCTGAGTAAATGAATCTTTCCCGTGCGCCTAAAGACTACGCTCTTTTACTAGGGCTTGCCATGATGTGGAGCGGATCTTTTGTTTTCATCAAGATCGGCGTCGATACGGTCGGGCCATTGACCCTGACCGCGGCTCGCCTGGGGATTGCCGCAGGTGTTCTATACCTATGGCTGAGAATCAACGGTGAGCGACTGCCGCGAGATGCGACCTCGTTGATGATTTTCGCATTCATTGGGTTTTTTGGAAACGCATTACCGTTTACTTTGATCAGTTGGGGTGAAATTCATATTGACAGCGGCCTGACTGCCGTGCTGATGGGCGTCATGCCGGTGGCTACGGCAGTTCTGGCTCACCTGTTTATCCGGGACGAGCGGTTTACCACCCAAACCGCGATCGGCATCTCGATTGGCTTTGGCGGTCTTCTGGTGCTGATCGGGGCCGAGGCACAAGCCGGGTTAACCGCGCCGATCCTTGCCCAACTGGCGGTGATCACCAGTGCCATCTGCTATGGCGCATCCGCTACCTTTACCCGTTACTATGCTGGCCACGCTAGCGGCAGAGTGATGGCTACGGGAGCCATGCTGGCCGGTTTGCTATGGATGTTACCCGTGACGTTAATTCTCGAGCAGCCCTGGCAGACGCATCCAGGCATTGGCGGACTGGCCGCGATCGCCTACCTCGGTCTTTTGCCTACAGCCCTCGCAGCACTACTGTTCTTTTACCTGGTCCCTCGCCTCGGGGCAAACAACTTCGCCCAGATCAACTACCTGATACCAGTTCTTGGCGCACTGTGGGGTGTGATTTTTTTGGGTGAGACTGCTTCGTGGCGTCTGCTGACCGCTTTGGCGCTAGTGCTGAGTGCCATCACTATCGTTCGCAAACGCACGCCCGGGCGCTGAAATCGGATCTTGGCGCAACCTTCTGATCAATCAAGCAACTGGCGTACCATGTAAGGCAGAATGCCGCCGTTGCAATAGTAATCCCACTCCTTAGGGGTATCGATACGGACCTTCGTCATGAAGGATTCGGTGGTGCCATCGGCTCGGGTCATACGCACCTCAAGCTCGGTCGCGCCGGCTATTGGCTGCGCCAGATCAAACACTTCAGTGCCCGAAATTTCCAGGCTCTGAGCGCTCTCGCCATCCACGAACTCTAGCGGTAATACACCCATGCCTACTAGATTGGAGCGGTGGATACGCTCAAAGCTTTCGACCAGTACCACATTGACGCCCAGCAGAGCAGCGCCCTTGGCTGCCCAGTCTCGCGAGGATCCCATGCCATACTCCTTGCCGCCAATAACCAGCAGCGCTGTACCCTTTGCAGCATAAGACATGGCTGCGTCATAGATCGTCATCTGTTCGCCGCCAGGTTGGAAGGTAGTCCAACCGCCTTCAGTACCGGGCGCCATAGCGTTCCGTAGCCGGATATTGGCAAAAGTTCCACGCATCATCACCTCGTGATTACCGCGGCGCGACCCATAAGAATTGAAATCAGCTCGCTCCACCCCATGCCCCTGCAAATATTGCCCAGCTGGGCTGTCGGCCTGAATGGCCCCCGCTGGAGAGATATGATCGGTGGTGATGCTATCGCCAAGTAACGCTAAGACTCTGGCGCCGGTAATAGCCTTTATCTGGCCAGGCGTGCGCTCCATGTGATCGAAGTACGGGGGGCGGCGAACGTAGGTGGAATGCTCATCCCAGGCAAAGCGATTGCCTGCGCTCACTGGGACCCTGCCCCACCGGCTGTCGCCGCGGAAAACGTCTGAATAGCGGGAGCGGAACATTTCCCGTGTCACATGTCTGGCAACGACCTGGTTAATTTCGAGTTGTTGAGGCCACAAGTCACCCAAAGTCACTGGGCTACCCTGACCATCCACTCCTATAGGATCATTCACAAGATCGATATCGGTTGTGCCGGCCAGCGCGTAGGCTACCACCAAGGGCGGTGAGGCCAGGAAATTCATGCGCACCTCGGCATGCACCCTGCCCTCGAAGTTTCGATTACCTGAAAGCACCGCACAGGCAATGAGGTCCTGTTCCCGGATCGCTTCACTCACGGGCGCGACCAAGGGGCCGGAGTTACCGATGCAAGTGGTACAGCCGTAACCGACTACAGCAAAGCCAATATTTTCCAGATCGTCGAGTAAGCCGGCGTCACTCAGATAATCCGTCACCACCTTGGAGCCCGGCGCCAGGGAGGTCTTGACCCAGGGCTTGACAGTAAGGCCGCGTTGTCGCGCGTTGCGGGCCAGCAAGCCAGCAGCCATGATCACATCCGGGTTTGAGGTATTAGTGCAGCTCGTGATCGCGGCTATTGCGACTCCAAGATCAGGAAATTCCATTGTCTCGCCATCAAGTGTTATCTTGCCGGTCCGACGTTCGCTGTTACCGCGGAGTTCCGTTGCAGCGTCGTTGATCACCTGCTGGGCTTCAGTCAGGGCAATGCGGTCCTGTGGCCGCTTCGGTCCGGCAATGCTGGCAACTACGCTGCCAAGATCAAGGCGGACGGTCTCGCTGTAATGCGCCGGTACCGCCCCCGGTTCCCGAAACAAACCCTGGCGTCGCGTGTACGCCTCGACCAGTGTGATGTCCTCTTCGGATCGCCCGGTCAGACGCAGATAATTGAGCGTTTCTTGATCAACAGGGAAAAATCCACAGGTCGCCCCGTACTCGGGCGCCATATTAGCGATGGTGGCCTTGTCCGCCAACGAAAGGTGGTCCAACCCATCACCATAGAATTCAACAAATTTTCCAACGACGCCCTGACGGCGCAGAATTTCGACCACGCTAAGGACGAGGTCCGTGGCTGTGGCCCCCTCGGGAAGGGTGCCGTGCAATTCAAATCCAACGACATCGGGAATCAGCATGGTCACTGCTTGGCCGAGCATTGCGGCCTCCGCCTCGATTCCACCCACACCCCAACCGAGCACCCCCAGGCCATTAACCATGGTGGTGTGCGAATCAGTCCCGACCACCGTATCAGGATAGGCCAGTAACTCCCCACCAGAGTCACGGCTAAAGACCACACTGGAGAGGTACTCGATGTTTACCTGATGGACAATACCGGTAGATGGAGGGACCACACGGAAATTGCTGAAGGCCGCTTGGCCCCACCGCAGGAATGCGTAGCGCTCCGCGTTACGGGAGTATTCGAGATCAGCATTGTCCTGCAGTGCGCCGGCTGTGCCGAAATGATCAACCATGACCGAGTGGTCGATCACCAGATCGGCTGGCGACAAAGGATTTATACGCTCGGGATCCCCACCCAGCGCTGCAATAGCTTCCCGCATGGCGGCTAGATCCACAACTGCAGGCACCCCTGTAAAATCCTGCATCAAAACCCGGGCCGGGGTGAAGGCTATCTCAACCGCACTCGCCGAACCCGGACTCCAACCGGCCAAAGCCTCAATATCGGCAGCAACGACATCGATGCCATCCTCTGTACGAAGCAAGTTTTCCAAGAGGATCTTTAAAGTCACGGGCAGCCGCACCAGGTCGAACTGATCGGACAAAGCATCCAGCGCGAAAATCTGGTAGCGCCGGCCGTTAACATCCAGCGAAGTCCTGGTATTGAAAGAATTATTCATCTGTACTCCTTAGCTGTCCGTGGGGATCAGGAAACGTTGACCCAGTCGTTCCTGGTTTGAATGAGGAAAAGTGGCGGGCTGGGATTCTACCGCAGACGCGAGCACACTCTCGTATCAGAAGATCATTTACCGCTGTTTTGGTCCATCGCCCGCAACTGGGCTTCGTCGAGCACCCTAATACCCAGGGCAACTGCTTTATCATACTTCGACCCCGGATCGGCGCCTGCCACGACAAAGTCGGTTCGCGCCGACACGCTCCCTGTCACCTTGGCGCCACGAGCCACAAGCCAGTTGCGGGCCTGGTCGCGACTCATTCCACTGAGCGTCCCGGTGATCACGACAGTACGCCCGGCGAAGGGGCCCATCCGCCCGGAAGTGGATCCTTCCGGTGCGGGCCAAACAACCCCAGAAGCACGAAGTGCGTCGATCACTTCACGGTTATGATTCTGTTCAAAAAAGAGCCGTATTCCGGAGGCAACCACCGGGCCAACGTCAGGCACGGCTTCCAATGCCTCTAGCGACGCATCGGAAAGCGCCTCCAGGCTGGAGAAATATTGGGCAAGCGCCTGCGCTGTCGCTTCACCGACCTTCGGTATCCCTAAACCATAAAGGAAGCGGGCCAGCGTTGTCTCGCGGCTTGATTCAAGTGCCCCAAGCAAGTTATCAGCCGACTTTGCCCCCATCCGATCCATTGCGGCGAGCTCGTCATGCGATAACGTAAAAAGATCCCCAGCGTGGCGCACCCGCCCACTGTCGACCAGCTGTTCGATTAGTTTGGCTCCAAGGCCCTCGATATCAAGGGCGCGGCGTGAAACGAAATGCTTCATCGATTCCTTGACCTGGGCTGAACAGTAAAGCCCTCCGATGCACCGTTGAATGATACCGCCATCGTCGACCACCACCTCCGAACGGCAGATTGGGCACTCGCTTGGGAAAACAAAGCGTCGCGCACCACGTCGGCGCTTCTCGCGCACTACCGATACCACCTCTGGGATCACATCCCCCGCGCGACGCACCGTCACCGTATCCCCTACCCGCACATCGAGTCGCTCGATCTCCGCCTGGTTATGCAATGTGGCATTAGCCACGGTTACACCACCAACAAAGACCGGCTCAAGCCGCGCTACCGGGGTAATGGCGCCGGTACGGCCTACTTGAACGTCAATATCACGGACGATAGTCGTTTTTTCGGGCGCCGGAAATTTGTGGGCCAGGGCCCAACGTGGCGCCCGTGATACCGCGCCCAGCGACTGCTGGTCGGCAAGATCATTCACCTTGTATACAACGCCGTCGATCTCGTAATCCAAGGTCTGGCGGCAGTCCAGGATTTCATGGTAATAATCGAGACACTGCCCAATCCCCAGCATCTGCCGAACCAGCGGGTTGGTGCGCAAACCAAAACGTCGCAACGTGGCAAGTGTTGCCATCTGGGTCTGGGGTAACTCCCCTCCACGCCACAAGCCAATACCGTAACAGAAGAAATCCAACGGGCGCGTGGCGCAAATTCTTGGATCCAACTGGCGCAAACTGCCGGCCGCCGCGTTGCGCGGGTTGACATAGGGTTTCTCACCTTTTTTATACTGCTCCTGATTCAAGGCCTTAAATCCGAGCAACGGCATATAAACCTCACCCCGCACCTCGAGGACCTCAGGACAGTCGGGCGCCAGAAGCCGCAGAGGTACTGACCGGATCGAACGGGCATTTAGCGTCACATCCTCGCCGTGATGACCATCGCCACGGGTCGCAGCCCTTTGAAGTACGCCCTTCTCATAAACCAAGCTCACTGCCAAACCATCCAGTTTTGGCTCAGCGCTATAAACCAGAGTTTCTCGCCCTGTACTCTGGCGACAGCGCCGATCAAACTCGCTGACTTCTTCTGCCGAGAATGCATTATTCAGCGACAGCATCGCTACACTATGACTAACGGTTTCGAATCGCTCCAACGGTGCGCCACCGACACGTTGTGTGGGCGAATCCGGTGTAACCAACTCCGGGCAATCGCGCTCAAGCGCCTCAAGCCTGCGTAACATGCGATCGTAGCCAGCATCTGAAATTACAGGTGCGTCGAGCACGTGATAACGGTGGTTGTGTTCACCGAGCTCATCGCGCAGATCGTTAATTTCGGTAACTACCTTTTTTTTTCGGCTGGTCACGTAACCGAGCTCTCACGGCGCAAGATCATTCCTCCTTTTTGGCAGGCCCGGCTCAGAACAAGCGCCGGGCTTCATCCGAGCCCGATTCCACCCCGTACTTCTTCATCGACGACTCGATCGATTGAATCTGTCGACGGATCGAATCGAATTGCGCAGATGAAAGGATCGCCCCATCCGGATCTACCAGTGCACCGTTGAGCTCGGCTGAAACATACTGTGCAACCGACCTAAGCTCGGTAAAAGTCCGGGCTGGATGTTCGACCCGCGGTATATTCATAAACAGTGCCAAACCCCGGAACATGCCTGATTCCAGATCTGCATAACTAAAACTCCCTGGCTCACACCGATTGGCAAGCCCAAACCGGCTGACTCCGGTTCGTGAATCAAAGAAATGAAAAATATCTTGCTCGCCCAGGCGCATTCCGGCACGCTCCATTACCCGCACCACGTCGGGCCCGGAAAACCCGGCACCGGGTTCTGGCTCAATATTGATAAGCGCCAGCAGGTCAAACTCGTGGCAAAATCTTTCCAGCCGACCCGCCTCGGGCAAGGCCTCTTCAATGCTGGATTCAAACTGTAGCGGTCGATCCAGGGTCTCTGCGAGAACATAGGCCAGATTGTTAAACCGGGTCAGCTCCGATTCATCGACGCAACGATCTGGGCCTGCCATTTGCACACTAATAATCAGGTCGGTAAAGATCTCTCCGGCCGGGGCATCTCGCAGATCAAGCCAGGCGTTACCCGGTTCCGTACGACCATGAATCGCCCTTGGGTGCGATAGGTTTATCTCTTGCTCACGGAAAACCGACAAGGCAAGATCACGGGTTACGGGAGTCTGTCCAGGCAGACGCACCCAGTAGTCGATCTTGATCGGTGCAGAGCCAATCTCAGAATCAAGCACACGGGTCGGTTCGCCGGGGTGCTGATCTGAACTGTCGACTGGAGTGGCTTGGTAGGTTGCCTGCAAACCGTCCCCTTTCGTTCGGGCGCTCGCCTGCACCTCGAAATCATGGGATGCGACCAATGACGGCTCACGCTGACGCACCCGATTAACCAAGCGACTAGGGTGAAAAAAAGTGAGCGCCACTGGCCACCGAAAACTTGGAGCTTTTGACGCGATTACGGCGCGCAGTCGCGCCAGCCAAGATGCCGTAGTTGTGTGGCGCTTAAGAAATGACAGTGCGGCAACCGCGCCCAATACCACCAGGCCCAGCGTTATCAATGCCATTTGCAGGCTCATTTTACCGTGCCGCCAAACGAACGGCCTCGTCGACATCGACCGAGACGATAGATGAGACACCCGGCTCCACCATGGTTACGCCGAGTAAAATATCAGTCGCTTCCATCGTGATCTTGTTGTGGGTGATTACCACCAGCTGCGATACCTCCGCCAGGCTACGCAGGGTCTTACAATAACGCTCAACGTTACGATCATCCAGTGGCGCATCCACCTCGTCAAGAATGCAAAAAGGTGCTGGATTCAGCCGAAACAGGGCAAATAGTAACGCTACCGCGGTCAGTGCTTTTTCACCACCCGACAGGAGGTGTATGGTGCTGTTTCGTTTGCCCGGAGGCCGCGCCATAACCGTTACCCCCGCGGACAACATGTCCTCATCGGTCAATGTCAGGACCGCGCTGCCGCCTCCAAACATCTGTGGGAAAAACTCGGCAAATCCTTTATTTAAGGCATTGAAAGTAGCCTTGAAACGTTCGCGAGTCTCGCGGTCGATCTTGCGCATGACGCCGCCAAGTGTATCTAGCGCTTCAACCAAATCAGCATGCTGTGTATCCAAATATTCCTTGCGCTGGGCCTGCTCCTCGCACTCTTCTATCGCAACCAGGTTCACCGGTCCAATACTGTCAATCTTCTGAGCCAACTTCTCGGAGCGTACAAGCCATTCAGCCTCAACGGCCTGGTCAGGCAAGTTCGCTAGAATCTCCTCTACCTGATAGTTGCTGGCATTAATCTGTTCCAGCAGAGTTTCCGAGCGCACTGACAGCTCCTGTGCCTTCAACCGCTCACCTTCGAGCGCATCGCGCGCGGTGGCTGCCTCCTGTTCACACTCCGACAAGCTCCCCTGCAGATCACGGATCTGTTCTTCAATTGCTGCATGCGCATTGCGAGTATCGGCCAGTTGACTTTCTGCCACTGCCCGCTGGTCGAGCAGAGTCTTCAAGCGGACATTCAGCGCCTCTCCAGGATCATCTCCTTTAGCCAGCTGGGCCTTGAGTTCCTGATGACGCGCACGCATGCGACCGCCCTGTACCTCGAGACGGTTGAGGCTCGATTTCAATGAATCCAGAGATGCCTGGCTATGCTGCAGGGCCAGTTCCGTGTCGTGCAATTTTTCCCGAGCCGCCTGGGTATCCGTGCGGGAGTGCGCCAAAGCTCTTGTGAGTGCTTCTTTTTCATTTAACAATGCCAGGCGTTTTTCTTCGAGCACCCCGGTCTTGTCTTCTGCAATAGCAAAATGCCGTTGAGCCTCATCCAGAGCTGCACCCGTCCCAGTCAGTTCGGTCATTATCTCGTCAGTCTCTGCCGCCATCTGTTCGCGGCGAGTTTCGATCTGCACAAATCGTGCATCCTTTTCTGAAAGCACCTGGCGGATCATCGTCTGGATTTCCAACTTGTCATTAAGTGTTTTCTGGCTGGACTCCTGCTTTTGTTCCAGGTCGCGCAAAGTCTCACGCAAGTTCTCAAACAACCGTTCATGTTGCGCCGTATCGTCCACCAAAGTGGTAACACTTTCCTGTAACCGCGTGATTTCCTCTTCCCGTTCAAGCAGCCCGTCTCCAGAGTCGCGCCCATGCGGCGCCCGGGCCCAGTTCGTCCCAACGATTACCCCGTCACGGGTCACCACACACTCGCCGGGATCCAGGGTTGCGCGACGGATAATCGCCTCGGCCAGGTCATCGGCTACATACACTCCGCTAAGCAGGGGACCAAGGTCATAGCGCGCGCAACGCAACTGCGCTAGCAGGGTATTTGCAGCACCCAGTGCGGACGGCGAGCCCGATTGGACCAGGAATAAATCCCGGCGGGGCAGCTCTGCCTCATGCGCCAGGGCCCCATCGAGATCGCCAACGCCCAACCCAGTCAGGCGCGGGCCGAGCACCGCATCAGCAGCACGTTCCCAACCTTTAGCAACACGGATTTCGCCGGCAAGTACCGGGGCATGCGAAAGACCTCTGCGCTCCAGCCAATCGGCATACTCATCATCCCGTCCCAGCGATGCTTCCTGCAATTCCTGTAGCGACTCCAGACGGCTACGGGCCGCATGCATCTGCTGGCGCTGCTGATCCACCGCCGTTACCTGGCCTTCAATTTCTTGCCGCAACCCGCTAATCTGCTGCGCGGCCTGCTCGACACGGCTTTCATATTCGCGGGTTTCTGCCTCGCTATGCCGCGCGTCACTGCGGGCGCTATCCACCCCCAACGCCTCCTCCTCAGCGAGTAGCGCCACCAACTCCTGGTCGAGGCGGGCGAGACGCTGCTGCGCCTTAAGATCGGCAGCCTCAAGCTGCTCGATGCGTGATCGCTGCACCTCCTGATCCTTTATCGGAGTCGCTGTCGCCTGAGCGAAATCGTTCCAGTGCTCCTGCCAGACATCCAAAGCCTGTTCAGATTCAGCCTGGTGGGTTGCAGATTGGCGCTGCACGGCCAGATGCTCCTCACGCTGTCCCCGACGCGAAACCACTTCTACCTCAAGTTCCAAAATGCGTTGATCGTCGTGTTGAGATTCGGCGCCAATCTCTGCCAGGGCCGTTTCAAGACGTTCGAACTCGGCCCGCTGCTGCTCGCCAGTTTCACGCGCATATTCAATTGCCTGTTCAACTGAGGCAACATCAGCACCGGCTGCATAAAATTCAGCCTGTAGGTCACTGACCTGCTGCTGAGAACTCATCTCGTTAGCGCGAGCCCCCTCGATCCGACTTTCCAACGATCGCTGACGAACCAGGTGTGACTCAACCTCAGTCTGCACGTGCGCAGTCTGGGCGGACTGGGCATCGATTTGAGACTGCATTACCAGATGACGAAGTCCCAGCAGTTGGCCATTGACCGTGCGCTCTTGATCTTTAAGTTTCTGGTAACGTCGCGCTGCCTGTGCCTGTCGTTGTAAACGACGCAACTGCGTATCAAGCTCCTTGCGGATATCCTCTACCCGGCTGAGATTGTCACGGGTATGACGCATCCGGGTCTGGGTCTCACGACGACGGTCCTTGTAGTGGGAAATGCCGGCTGCTTCCTCGACAAAGGCCCGCAAATCCTCGGGCCGGGCCTCGACGATTCGACTGACCATGCCCTGCTCGATAATCGAGTAGGACCGATGGCCAAGCCCTGTGCCGCGAAAAAGGTCAGTGATATCCCGACGACGGCAGCGTGCCTTGTTCAGCAGGTATTCCGACGTGCCATCACGAGATAATGTGCGCTTAACAGAGATCTCGCTGAAGCGCGCGTAAGCCTGTGGGGTTTTGCCGTCGGTGTTATCAAAAACCAGCTCAACCGATGCCTTGCCTACAGGCTTGCGTGCCTCAGAACCGTTAAAAATCACGTCAGTCATGCTGTCGCCGCGCAGTTTGCGGGCCGAGCTTTCGCCCATTACCCAGCGCACCGCATCAATAACGTTGGATTTACCGCAGCCGTTAGGCCCGATGATACCGGTGAGGTCGGCCGGAATAGTTATAACGGTCGGGTCGACAAAGGACTTGAAACCAGCAACATGAATTCTTTTTAGGCGCATCGGGTCTTTCAGGTGGCTGACCCGAGCCAAATATGGCCAGGCCGACGAATGCTCGGAGCAGTTACGCCGGGCGGCTGGGTAAGCCGCTTCTGGGGTCGTGCAAGTAAAGGAATTAAACGGTTCAACTTGAGTGGGAATTATATCGGACTTGGGCTTAACATCGGGTCTTTATCACTCCGCTGGTACGGTGTCGCGCATCGATGGCCTTTGGGCGAACGATGAGTACCAACTCGCCAATCCATCACGGCCTTCGCGCCAATCCTCAGCAGCGTACCGAAAATCGAGGTAGCCAAGCATACAGCCCACTGCAATGCTGCCGATGGTCAGCCGACTGTCCAGCAGCGAACGCCGCTCTTCTAGCCAGTCGAGGCTTCGATTCATAGCCGTAGCCTGGCGATCACACCACACCGGCCAACAGTATTCTCCCGGCCGGCGACGCTCCTCAACCAACCGGAGAATTGCCGCATCCAGGATGCCATCGGCCAGCGCCTGAAGACGAAGCGCTACCGACCGGCTTTCCGGCTCAAGCGGAAACAGCGTCTCGCCATCGTGCATTGCGTCAAGGTGCTCACAAATCACTCGAGAATCAAAGATTTCTACCCCGTCCGATGTAATTAGGGTGGGCACCTTACCGAGCGGATTGGTGCCCCCAAGATCAGTTTGTGGATCCCAAGGATTGGTTACAACTCTGTCTATCTGGCCACCAAGGCCGGTTTCTATCGCCATAACGCTGACTTTACGCACGTAAGGCGAAGTCGGCGAGTATCGCAGTTGCATCATCGCTATTTGGCCCTTGCTTAATGGCTCCGCGGTATTGCGGGAACTACGAGAAACTGTTAGATTGCCGCGCCTTTCCGAAATTCGGGCCCACTCGACCCATATCACCAGCCCAGTGTAAACCAATGGCAAGCACCAAGAAGAAAGTTAAAAAGGATCTGATCCACGGAGTTAAACCACATCGGCCCAAGCGGGGCGAACCCTATATGGGTGAACTTCAGGCAGAGCATTTTCGGGACATCCTCAACGCCTGGAAAAATGAACTGATAGACGATACCGAGCGCACTGTGATGGTCATGCAGGACGAAACCATTAACCTGCCTGACCCTAACGATCGTGCAACCCAGGAAACTGACCGCTCTTTGGAGCTTCGCACCCGGGATCGTGAACGAAAACTGGTTAAGAAAATCAATGAATCGCTCGCCGATCTTGATACCAGCAATTACGGTTATTGCGAAGAATGCGGTGTAAACATTGGTATCAAGCGCCTTGAAGCGCGGCCCACCGCAACTCTGTGCATCGACTGCAAGTCCCTCAGTGAGATTCGCGAAAAGCAAAACGCCTGAACCGCTGATTCCTGACGCTTTCATAAAACCGCGCTCCAGCGCGGTTTTTTTTCGCCGATCCTGACCTGGAGCCGGCTCGGACGGTACACTACGGGCGATCTTTCTAGACTCGCTTCGGACCCATGTACGATCTCGTCATCCGCAACGCCTCCATTGCCCACCCGGACGGCACCACTGCTGCCGGCGACGTAGCTTGTCAGAACGGGCGTATCACGAAAATTGATAACATGATCAGCGCTGAGGCGCACGAACACATTGACGCCGCTGGCCAGTTACTAATACCGGGCGTCATCGATCCCCAGGTACACTTTCGTGAGCCGGGCGCCACGGATAAGGAGGATCTGGCTTCAGGGTCACGGGCTGCCGTACGTGGAGGAGTAACCAGCTTCCTGGAAATGCCCAACTGCAACCCCCCAACCACGGACCAGGAACAACTGGATTGGAAACTGGCCCGCGCGGCTTCAAGCAGTGCAGCCAATTTCGGTTTTTTCATCGGCGCTACCTGCGACAATCTCGAGGCACTCAACAGCGTGCATCCTGCCTGTGGCATCAAAATTTTTATGGGATCCAGTACCGGCGACTTGCTGGTCGACAAGCAAGAGGATTTGGAACGCATTTTCGGCAATGGCCAACGCCTAATTGCCGTCCACGCCGAGGATGAGACCCGGATCCAAGATCGAACGCGGACTCTGCTAAAAGAAGGTGAAACCGCCGATTATGCGCTGCACTCGCGAATACGGGACCCCCAAACGGCCCTGATCGCGACCGAGCGGGCGCTGGCTTTGTCTGAAAAGTATGGCCGGCGGCTGCATATCCTCCATCTTTCGACTTCAGAGGAAGTCGAGCGGCTGCGCCGCCACAAGCCCGACCAGGTAACCTGTGAGGTGATCCCCAACCATCTTTTTCTCAATACCGATGATTACGCCCAGTTAGGATCACGAGTACAGATGAATCCCCCGATTCGCAAGCCAGCCAACGCGTCAGCGCTATGGTCTGGCCTTCATCAAGGCATTATCGATATCATCGCCACCGACCATGCACCGCACACGTTGGGCGAAAAAAGCCAACCCTACCCGAACTCTCCTGCTGGAATGCCCGGAGTGGAAACGTCGTTGCCTCTGATGCTAACGGCAATGCAGGCCGGGCAGTGCACTCTGGCCCAAGTACAGCAATGGATGTGTTCGGGTCCGGCGCGGCTATACGGCATTAAGAACAAGGGGCAGCTAGCTGAGGGTTTCGATGCAGACCTGGCACTGGTGGATATCGAAACGACGCGGCCAGTTCGTGACAATGAAGTGTTCAGCCGCGCGGCTTGGAGCCCTTACGCTGGCCGCGAGCTCACTGGATGGCCCAGCTACACCATCGTCGGTGGCCAGGTGGTTTTTGACAATGGCCGGATTCGGCCAGGTGTTTTTGGTAAAGCCCTGGAATTTCCCAGGCCGGACTAAATTTGCACCAAACGCCCTCATGTAAGCCAGTGGGGCAACCCAGATAACGACTTAAGGGCTGGCCACCTCGTTGGGCCAGCCCTTAAGCCGGGCGTGCCTGCTCTCCCAAGAGCCAGGTCGCCATGTGCACGGACTCTATCGAAGACCGCTACGGGCCGATTGAGGTGGATAAACGCGGCTGGGTATCACAAAAAAACCCTGCGCGCGCCTCTGGACAGACACCCTTCACAGATAAACGCCCCGGGCTGGAGCCGGAATCTATTCGTTAACTGACTCAGAGTTCCTCTACCGTATGCTGGTGCAGAGTACGACGGTCACTGAATGCCTGGGCTAGCGTATTGGCGTCCATGTACTCAAGCTCTCCCCCCGATGGGACCCCGCGGGCCAGACGACTCACCGTCAAAGGCTTGCCTTCAAATAGGTCACATAGATAATCGGCTGTCGCTTCGCCTTCAACCGTAAGGTTAGTCCCCAGGATCACCTCCTGAACGCTTCGCTCGGAAACGACCTGCACCAACCGCTCAACCCCCAACTGGTCTGGGCCGATGCCATCGAGCGGAGACAAGTGTCCCATTAACACAAAGTAGTAGCCGGTATAGGCTCCGGCCTGCTCAATGGTATCCAGGTCCGCGGGAGTTTCCACGACACATAGTAGGGTTTCGTCGCGTTTGCCTGACTCGCAGATACTGCAAAGCGCCTGCTCACTAAAATTGTTACAACGCTGGCAGTGTTTTACGCTCGACACCGCATCCCTGAGGGCGTCAGCTAAGATCTGCCCGCCCTCGCGGTCCCTTTCAAGCAGGTGAAAAGCCATCCGTTGGGCGGTCCTCGGCCCGACCCCAGGCAGACGACGCAATGCCTGCTTAAGTTGATCTATGGCGTGGCCGTCAGCCATTGAGGCCAGGCAGGTTCAAGCCTGGGATATTCATCCCCGCAGCCAGTCCACCCATTTTTTCCTGAGTTGTTTTCTCAACCCGGCGAACTGCATCATTCACGGCGGCCGCCACGAGGTCCTCCAGAACCTCTTTGTCGTCACTAAACAGACTGTCATCTATCTTTACCCGGCGTATATCATGCCGGCAGGTCATTATCACTTCGACCATACCGCCGCCGGCGACGCCGGTGACTTGAATATTTGCAAGCTCTTCCTGAGCGCTCTTCAGTTGCTCCTGCATCTCCTGAGCCTGTTTCATGATATTACCCAAAGGTCCTTTCATTCAGTTCTCCTTTGTTGCTTACCGGGGCGCACCGAGCCCGGAACCACGGTTGCATCGAACCGCTCCATAATATCCTTGACCATCGGATCGTCCATTAACGCCTGGTAGGCCTGTGCCTTTTCCTCGGAATCATGGCGGGCCCGGTTCTGGGTCGGAGTCTCAGGTGCATCTTCACTCCCCTCAATCAGTTTTAGCTTGACTGGCGAGCCATTGAACTGGCTAAACGCATTCTCTAAAGAGGCCTGACGGGACTGACTATGCAGTTTGGCAAGATTGGGTTTCAGCGACACGATCAACACCCTTTTTTGAGGATCGTAGCTCCGCGGCGAGAGATTCATGGCAAATTCCCGAGTCACACCTTTTAACCCCAAGTCGTCGACGAACGTAGCCCACAGGTCTGGGTCGGCCAGGTCTGTTTCTGGTGGGGACGCCGGGCTCTGAACCGAAGCTGGCTCAGCCGAGGGGGCTGAATCTGCTGAAGCGCCAGTCGCGCGAACTGAGACCGCACCTTGGCCTTGAGTTCGCTCCTTGCGAACCGGTGCCGTTGGGCCCTTTTGGGCAGGCGGTTCACCGCTCGACCCTGCTCCACCTTCATCCGCTGGGTGGAAGGTCAGCATCCGCAACAAAGTCATTTCAAAGCCCGATACCGGATCTGGCGCAAGCAGCATGTCTCGTTTACCTAACATGCCAATCTGGTAGTACAGCTGCACATCTTCCTTAGTCATCGTACTGGCAAGATGCACCACCAAATCTGAATCCGCCTGCTTGGCTGACGCTGCCTCGGGCAAAATCTGGTAGAGCGAGACGTCGTGCAGCACCAATAACAGGTCATCCAGGGCCGCCATGTAATCAATCGCGCGGGACGCCATCTGCGCCACAGTATCAATCAGTGTCGACCCATCGGCCGCCGCCAGCGCGCGTAATATCGTATCAACCTGTTGTTGCTCAATCATACCGAGCATCTCGCGTACTTCGGTGCCGGTAACCCGGCCGCTACCAAAGACAATCCCCTGATCCAATAAACTCAAGGCATCGCGCATGCTGCCAGATGCCGCTCTGGCCAAGGTTGCCAGTCCCACTTCATCGACCTCCAGACCCTCTGCGTTGGCTATCTTGTGCAGTTGGCCGGTAATTTCTTCGGGCTTCAGCACACGCAGATTGAACTGCAAACAGCGTGAGAGGATCGTCGGTGGCAGTTTCTGCGGGTCGGTGGTGGCCAACAGAAATTTTACATGTGACGGAGGTTCTTCAAGCGTCTTAAGTAAGGCGTTGAAACTATGTCCGGACAACATATGCACCTCGTCAATCAGGTAGACCTTATAGCGGCCCAGGGTTGGGGCGTACTGTACGTTGTCCAGGATTTCTCGGGTATCGTCGATTCGAGTCCTCGAGGCGGCATCGATTTCAAGCAAATCTATATAGCGGCCTTCGTCAACGCCGGTGCAGGCCGGGCACGACCCACAGGGCTCAGCGCAGGGCGCCTGTTCACAATTGAGTGCTTTAGCCAGCAGTCGTGCCAGCGTGGTTTTTCCTACACCTCGGGTGCCAGTAAAGAGAAAGGCATGATGCACCCGGTTCTGCTCCAATGCCGTGGTCAGGGCTCCGACCACGTGAGCCTGGCCAACAACGTCGGTGAACCGCCGAGGTCGCCACTTTCGGGCGAGCGCCTGGTAACTCATGAGAGCTTGATTGAAAAGTAGAAACGCATCCCTGTCCCTGACGCTTGATGGTGGCCTCGCACCCAATTGGAGACGGCGCCAGCCAGCCCGACCCCGGCACCCGATTCGGATGCTACGGCTGCTTCCTTCCGGACCTGACCGGGTTCACAACCTTCCGCCACCGGGGAGACCGACCGCCGCCGCCATATCTATTTACACCAGGCGTTGATCCCAGCATGCCAACAATTTTAACACCGGGCCAAGCCATTACAGGCAATTGTCTGTCAGGTCCTCAGGGTTTTCGCATCAGGCAGAATTTTCCGTCGGGCTCTGCGGCTTCAAAATAGGGCTTGTCGACAATATTTTCGACAATAATGATCCCGCCAGCTTCGAGTGCCGCGATGCGCTGAGCAAAACCGGCATCAACCCACAGATGGGCATGAATCGTGCAGGCGAACACAGCTCCACTGCGAAGTACTCGGAAAATCTCATTCAGTGCCCCGGGCCCGACATGGCCGTGGGTGAAGGTGCCGCAGGATATCCCCGCATCATAGATGGTATCGGCAATACCCAATGTTCCCTCGAGATCAGACTCAAGCAACTCATGGTAAATATCTTTTTCAGCCGCGGCCGCCAGCATCTGCGGGGAAAAATCGAGCCCGTCGATGGAACTGAATCCAAGAGCCGCCAGGCGTTCCCCGACCAGTCCTGTACCACATCCCACATCCAGAATTCGAGCAGCGCGATCCTCAAGCGCCTCATCGAGCATTGCAGCAATCTGTGCGGGCGCGATATATCCCAGTCCATTCTCCAGGTGAGCATCGTAGGTCTCGGCCCAATCGCGATACAACGCCCGGGCCTGGTCGGGGCTCTTGAGGCCATACGCCCGTGCCAGTAGCGTCTCAGACGATTGCGAGGCGATATCGCTTTCTTTCGAATCCTCAGGCACGGTTTTCCCCGAAAGCGCTAGACCCCATCCTAAACCCACGCAATGAGCGGTAACAAAGCCGCGCTAAACCCACTGATCGTTGAGAAAATCGGAACGCCCATGAAGGCTAACAGGATCAGAGCCAACAAAGCCCAATTGCCATAGCGCCCATTGTAATAACGATAAGCCTGGGACAAGGCGCGAGGGAGCAGGTAAGGAAGAATGTAATGTCCATCGAGCGCGCCGACCGGCAATAAGTTAAACATCATCAACAGCAGGTTAATTTGCGCAAGATAGATGAAAAACAGGCGAGGACCCGGACTGGAAAGATCCACCCACCCCCAATCCAACAATATGAGATAAGCATTGATACTGACAATAGCCAACAGTAAATTCATGGCAGGCCCGGCAGCAGCCACCAGCAAGTCGGCGTAGCGCGAGGTAAATCGGCGAGGGTCGGTCGGCACAGGCTTGGCGTAGCCAAAGCCGACAAAAATCACCATCAACAGTCCCATAGGGTCAATGTGGGCCAGCGGGTTAATTGTCAAACGCCCGGCACGACGAGCGGTGTCATCGCCGAAGCGAAGTGCAACAAAAGCATGGCCGAACTCATGGAACGACAAGGACACAACCAGCGCCACAAGAATTACCATGAACAGAACCCACTGCCCCTGAGCAAGTAAAGGAATCAACTGATCACCATTGGCGATTCGAAAACCATCGTGATGCGTTGTTGCTCATCTGGATCTGGTTGCACAGCGGCCTGCAGGTTAATCATGAATGGCAGAAGGATACATGAAAAATCAGTTTAAGACGGCTCACTCGGGCGACACGTCTGATCCAACGGCCCATTCCATAGCCCGCCTTGATGATCGCACTCCGTCTGACCCACTTCGAAACCTTCAACCTGATGCGGGCCTTTTGAAAAACGGGGTTTGCTACGAAGCTTTGTGCGTGTATGGTTGCCCTTTCCCCTTTTTACATAGATCGATATGACTCAGCCCTGCATTATTACCGTTGCCATTACTGGTGCGGTCCCCAGAAAAAAGGACAATCCTGCTGTGCCGATCAGTACCGCCGAGCAGGTGGAATCGACTCACGCTGCCTTTGAAGCCGGCGCGAGCCTGGTACATATCCATGTACGTGACGAGCAAGAGAACTCCTCCTCGGATCCACAGCGTTTTGCCCTCGTGCAAGAGGGGATTAAAAAGCACTGCCCTGGAATCATCATTCAGTTTTCCACTGGTGGACGTGGCCGCGAGGCTGACCAGCGCGGCTCTATGTTATACCTTGCGCCCGACATGGCCTCTCTGGCAACCGGTTCGGTGAACTTTCCTGGGATGATTTATGAGAACCACCCGGAACTCATTGATCAACTGGCTGGCAATATGCTGAAGCACCACATCAAACCGGAGGTCGAAGTCTTCGATCTGTCGATGCTTTACTCGGCCGCCACGCTGGTGGAACGGAGCCTGATCAAAGCCCCGGTTCACGTGCAGTTTGTGATGGGAGTACCGAACGCCCTGCCCCCACGACGAGAGATTCTTGAATTCGAACTTGCCCAACTTTCGACTGTCATGCCGGGTGCAACCTGGACTGCGGCGGGGGTTGGCCGCGGGCAACTCGAGGTCAACCACTGGGCGTTGGAGATGGGCGGCCACTGCAGGACAGGGCTTGAGGATAATCTGCGTTTTGATAAGTCGCGCCTCGCCCAAAGCAACGCCGAACTTGTCGAGCGCGTGGCTATCCTGTGTTCCGATTACGATCGTCATCCAGCAAGCACAGCAGAAGCCCGCCAGATTCTCGGACTGCAATCCTGATCTCAGACTAATCGGAGATCCGCAATCAAAGGCAGGTGATCCGAAGCCTGTCGTGCGAGACTCAGTCGTGAAGGCAGCAAGCTATCAATTTCCAGGGCGCCGCGCACATAAAGGCTGTCCAGTGGCCGTACCGGCGCGTAAGCTGGGAAGGTACGCGGCATTCGCCCGGTGCCAAAAAAGCCTGCCGGATGCATCACCCGGCGCCCTAAAGTGCCCCAAATGTCATTGAGATCACCAGCAACGAGGGTGGGTGTGTCGTGGGCGATTCGGGCAAAGGTCGAATGACCCAGCATTTTCTTTAACTGCATCCTTCGCTCGATTCCCGACAGGCCCAGGTGCAGATTAAACAGATGCAGGGTGCGACTCTGAGCCTCACCCGGGGCGTTATCATCCAATGATACCCGTGCCCGAGCATGAAGGGCACCGCGACGCTTTTTTGGGCCAATTGTCAGATCAATGTTGTCGCTGTCAAGCAGTGGCCAACGACTAAGGATCGCATTACCGTAACCGTGACCGGTTCGAGCCGTCACATTCGCCACCCAAAGCCGATGATTCAATCCAATCGCTTCGCCCAGTACATCAACCTGATGAACATTCGCAGACGACCTGCTATATCGGACCACTTCTTGCAAAAGGACGATATCCGGGCGGTAATGATTTATAACTTCCACAATACGCGGCAGATCGTAGCGTCGATCGATTCCGCCAATACACTTATGAATGTTGTAAATCACCAATCGAATTTTCACGATACAATCAACTCCTGAAAACGGCCCTTACAGGTCTCCAGCGTGACGCTAAGGCACCCACCAGTCTACCCCCGCGCACCTTTGATCAACAAATCGCCAGCCCCATGATCCGCCTTGTGCTGTCTCGTCTCGTTCACAGGCTTGCCGCAGTAGTGACTGCGGCCCTGCTGGCACTTTTTTGCACCTCGACAGTTGCCAGCAGTACCGTCATGGCCCCGTTCCAATCCCACTACTCCGTCGACTACTCTGGCTTTGGTGCATCACGGGTAGTATCCCTGGAACGCGCCGGGCCTGACTATATTCTGCGTTCAACGACCAAGCTTAAAGGTTTTGCACGGTTGTCGGGGTTTGGCCCGGTTTACGAGGTTTCCCGGTTCGAAATGCACGATGGAGTTATCCGCCCCCTGCTCTATACCGTTGGCGACGGCCAGAACAAACACAAGCGCGATATCCGTATTGAATTCGATTGGAAGACCGGGCTCAGCCGAGGGTTCGCCAAAAATAAAGAACAGACTTTTCCGCTTAAGTTAGGCATGCAGGATCCGCTTACCTTTGAACTGATGGCTCGCCTCGAATTCTCGCGGGGTCAACGGGCACCGCACTATCTTGTGCACGAGGGCCATCGAATTCGTGACTACGTATTTGTTGAGCAAGAGCCCGAGTCACTTGAGATTGCCGGGCAATCTGTTGCGGCCACGCGATTCTTTATTGACCGGAGCAGCTCGCGCGAGCTGTATTACTGGTTTACATCGAAACCACATTTCACAGCGATCCAATTGCGCCAGGAACACAAGGGTAAGGTAAAGGCGACCGTGATACTCAAACACAGCACAATGCTTGAGTGACCGGGAAAGGACTAAGTGATACCCAGCGGCGGCACAAGGTCGATAAACGCCTGGATGGGTGCCCGTGTCCGGCGCGCCTGCTGGCAGCAGACATATTCGGTATTCTTGAGGTCAGCGTCGCGAACCGAAACATAATGCAGCCGGTTGTCATTGCCACGCTCCGACCAGGGAACTACTCCAATGCCCAAACCGGCAGCCACGGCCTCGCGTATCCCTTCCCGACTGCCGATCTCCATTACATTTTCAAGCACGAGGCCCGAATCGCTGACCGCCTTTTCGAAAATCGCACGAGTAGTTGACCCCTTCTCCCGCAATACCAGCGCCTGCCCGACGATCTCCCGGAGACTCACACTGCGCCGCGCGCCGAATGGATGAGCCAGCGGTGCCAGAATGACCAGATGATCGCTTGCCAGTGGCACTGCGACCAGCCGATCGCCGGGCGTAATATTCGGTAAGACCGCAATATCATATTCGCCACGCCGCAGGCCCGTGAGCACGTTTTGGGAATTGCCAAAGGCCAGGGAAAGCGTAACACCAGGGTAGCGCCGGGCGAAACCCGCGAGCAACGGCAACACATGATAGGGCGCATCGGCCCCTACCTTGAGCTCGCCAGTAACCAAGCCATAGGCTGATACCAGTAAGTTGTCTATCTGTGCGTAAGTCTCAAACAGGCTCGTCGTATGCTGAAATAGCGCACGGCCGAGCTCGGTCAGGTCAGTGCCCCGGCTATGGCGCTTGAGCAACTGCACGCCAAAACGCTGCTCGAGTTCACTGACCTGCCCCGAAAGGGTGGGCTGACTGATGTGCAGAACATGCCCTGCACGGCTGAAACTGCCCTGGGTTGCGACCGCGTGAAAAGCCCGCAAAGCGTTGTGTTTTACAGTCACAGTAAGTCGTCTTTGTAATCAAACCGACGTAAAGCCGATGTCTTGGTGATCTATTAGGTTCATGGTTTGGTTGGAGATATCGGTTTTTTCGATATTTTATATATATAACATCGAATAGACAGATAATGTATTCGAGTTGATAATCTGCGACCTAAATCTGAGGCGACAGATGAAGAACGCAAACACTCCGTCCCTTTCTCCCACGGGAGATCCCTGGCTACTCACCCCGGGGCCGCTGACGACATCCCCTTCAGTCAAGGCGGCCATGGCGCATGACTGGGGCTCACGCGACGCCCGCTTTATTGAACTGAACCGTAGAGTGCGCCAGCGTCTGGTCGAGATCGTGGACGGCGCCGAAAACTACACCTGTGTTCCTCTTCAGGGCAGTGGCACATTTGTGGTCGAGGCCATGCTGGTCACACTGGTCCCGCCCTCTGGGAAAGTATTACTGCTGATCAACGGCGCCTACGGCAAACGGATGCAGGCCATCTGTCAGATCCATGGCCGCGCCTTTGAAGTGCTTGAATGGCCTGAGGATCAACCGGTCGATCCGGTAACTGTGAAGAATGCGCTCGATGCCGATCCAGCGCTCACTCATATCTGCGCGGTCCATTGCGAAACGACATCGGGCATTATTAATCCGGTTCATAAGTTGGCACTCGTTGCTCACGAGGCCGGTAGGCGCCTGATCATTGATGCTATGAGTGCATTTGGCGCCATCGATTTGAATGCCCGACAAACGCCGTTTGATGCCGTAGTTGCTTCAAGTAACAAGTGCCTGGAAGGATCGCCTGGTATGGGCTTTTGTATTGTCCGCAAAGCGTCTTTGCTCGAGTGCCTTGGTAACGCTGACAGCCTGGTGCTGGACCTGCATGACCAGTGGCGCGCGATGGAGGCCAACGATCAATGGCGTTTTACCCCGCCTACCCATTGCATCCTGGCGCTTGATCAAGCGCTGAATGAGTTTGATGCCGAAGGGGGCGTCGCCGGACGTGGAGAACGTTACCGTGCCAACTGTGAAACACTGGTCTCAGGCATGCGGGCGATGGGCTTTGAGACGCTGTTGAGCGATACGCTGCAGGCGCCGATCATCGTCACTTTTCATATGCCGGCAGACACTAAATTCGATTTTTCTACTTTCTATTCCATGATGGGTGAAAAAGGCTTTGTGATCTACCCGGGGAAACTCACCGTTGTCGATTCTTTTCGAATTGGCTGCATCGGACGTATTGGGCTAGAGCAGATCAACGGCGCACTGACGGCGGTACGAGAAACACTGCAACACATGGGCGTACGCAATTGCGGGCCAGCCAAAGACGCCTGACATCTGGCATTTCAAATGCCACGGGCCCATTCCATGAACTCTGCCCTACCATCACCGTTAGGCCTGTTTTTTTCGGAGCATAGGGGGTGCCTCCTGTGTCATTTTTTCCTTTAACCTTTTACTGGAGATATCCATGAGCATTCGATCCGACTATGTCTACCACCGGGAATACCGCGGCAAGGTCAAAGGCATGGTTCTTGACTGGAGCGGGACAACCGCTGACGCCTACGTAATTGCACCGGCCGTGGTTTTCGTTCAGGTCTTCAAGGAGCAAGGCGTTGAAATCAGTATGGCTGAAGCGCGCGGACCCATGGGCCTGCGCAAAGATCTACACATTCAAGCCTTGACCCAGGAACCGTATATCCGGGATCGCTGGCATGAAGTGCATGGCAAGAATCCGGACCAGTCCGACGTAGATCGGATGTTTGCAGATTTTGTACCGATGCAGCTTGATTGCCTGCGTAATTACACCACCTTGCTACCACATGTAGCCGAGGTGACAAAAGACATGCAAAAACAAGGGATTCGGATCGGTAGTTCAACTGGTTTCGTACGTAGCATGGTCGATATTCTGGAGGCGGACGCAAAAACCCAGGGCTATGTTCCGGATGCATCGGTGGCAGGCGACGAAGTGGTAAACGGCGCCCGACCCAAGCCATTCATGGTATATCGAAATCTGGACCTGATGGACGTGCACCCGGTCCAATCCGTCGTTAAGGTTGATGACACAGTCTCAGGAATTGGCGAGGCGCTCGAGGCAGGATGCTGGGGCGTAGGTATCGCTCGTTACAGCAACTACATCGATGTTGATTCCCTTGAGCAGGGTGAGCAACTCACCGGAGATGACCTGCAGCGCCGGCTGAATCTGACCCGGGAAAAACTGCGTCAGAGCGGGGCACACTACGTCATTGATACCTTCGACCAGCTCCCCGAGGTTATAGAAGACGTAAACATCCGCTTGGGCCGTGGCGAACGGCCGTAACAACAACTAACTGAGTCAGTCCCACTCCACAAGAAAGCTCTCCCGGGGTGGGACTCAACCTCTGTTTAGTTCCCACTGGCGTTCAGCGCGCAACATCCTTGGCTGACAAACCGTTGTCTATCAGGCTCGCCATTTGTTCACCGATCTGCACGGGGGAGCGAACGACCGTAGCCCCGGCACAAGCCAAGGCATTCATCTTAGACTCGGCAGTGCCGGTGCCATAATGCATGATAGTGCCCGCGTGGCCTATGCGACGACCAACAGGAACCGACTGCCCGGCGATGTAAGCAACCACTGGCTTGGGGTTTTCAATATCACTCAGATAAGCGGCAGCGGTTTCCTCTGAACTACCGCCAATCTCCCCTATGAGGATAATGCCGTCGGTCTGTGGATCCGCGATGAAGCGTTCAATGCAATCCACGAATGAGAGGCCAAAAACCGGATCTGCACCGATACCAACACAGGTCGACTGGCCAAGGCCATTACGAGTGGTCTGTTCAACCGCCTCGTAGGTCAGCGTACTGGATCGCGAGACGATACCGACACGGCCAGCCAGGAAGATGCCCTGTGGCATTATCCCAAGAGTGCACTGCCCCGGCACAGCGATACCTGGGGTATTGGGGCCCACCAACACCGTATTTGAGCTCTTAAGTTGTGAGCGAACCCGAACCATATCCAGTATAGGAATTCTTTCTGTGACACAGACCACCAGGCCAATGCCTGCATTGATGGCTTCTTCAATCGCATCGGCCGCATTCGCCGGCGGCACAAAAATCACGCTGGCTGTGGCTCCAGTCTCACTGACCGCCTCATGAACCCGATCAAAAACCGGGATACCCAAGTGACTCGTGCCCCCTTTCCCCATGCGCACGCCGGCGACGACCCGGGTGCCAGTGGCTAACGCCCGCTCGGCATGAAAGGAACCTTGTCGGCCGGTAATACCCTGGAAAATCACACGGGTCGCACTGTCAACAAGTATGCTCATCGCCCGCGACGCCCCAGACTGTTAAGCCAACGACCAATCTGGCCGACGATTGCACCACGAGACTTTGGGCGATCCGGCGTAGCGGCTAACTCAACGGCCATTTTTGCCGCAGATGCCAGATCCGGCGAAAAATGAATCGGCAAACCTGATCGTTCAAGGCGGGAAATCGCCAACTGTGCATTGGTGCCCGCGAGGCGCGCGACAACATCCACTGTTATCGGTTTTTCAAGGTGCGCAAGCAGTAGACCATCGGCAATCGTATCGCAGCGCATAATGCCGGCTCCGAAAATATTCAGCAACAGACAGCGTATACGCAAGTCAGCCAACGCTAACAGAAATGCCTGTTTGACCCGGCTAACTTCAAGTACAGGAGGCACGTCGAGAAAGTTCGCAGGCTTGCCACCAAGGTCAACAACGGCGTCGAGAGTCGCCATGGCCAGTCCCGCGCCGCTGGAAAATGTACCCACGTTGCCATCCAAGCGGATGTAATTAAAACCGTAACGTGAAGCAGACTCCTCCAGAGCGTCGGTTTCAGCCCGTGAGCCGAGCGAAGCCATCTTGGGCTGACGAAACAACGCATTGTTATCCACAGCCATTCGTCCATCCAGCGCTATCAGCCGACCGTTTTCCTGTATGCCGAGCGGATTTATCTCAATCAGTGAAAGATCGTAAGTCACAAACAACTGATACATGCGCTGAAGGATATCGGCAAAGATAGTACAGGAGGTTTGCTCAAGCCCCAGTGCCGAACCCATGCGCACGCCAACTTGCTCGGCAATCTCGGAACCCGATCCCAGCGGTGTCTTGATGAGGCTTTCAGGGGTATAGCGAACCTGTTCTTCGATGTTCTCCCCGCCGCGGGTTGTCGCCAAGCAGACAATTTCTCCAGACTCACCATCGACCAGCAGTGCAACAAACAATTCCCCCTGGGTCTTTACTTGGGGTTCAATATATACCGCGCTGACGCATTGACCGGTGGCCCCCGTCTGCGGGGTAACCAGGGTTGCGCCCAACATCGAAGCAGCGGCGCAATGAACATCGTCCAGTGAGTCCGAAAAGCGAATTCCTCCAGAGTGGGGCGCATCACTAAAACTACCTTGAGCGCGACCTCCCGCATAAATCTGTGCCTTGACCGCCCAAGGGCCGCACCCCAGTTCCTGGGCAACCTCTCGGGCCTGAACCCCGGTGATCGCAACAGACCCGGGCAGCACCGGAATACCCCACTGGCGCATAAGATCCTTGGCCTGATACTCAAAAAGGTACATGACGATTCAACACAGGTGCCGAGCGGCCGCACCTGCAAAAAGCTGGATGGTCACAGCGTGGCTTCACTGTCGACAATGAGCACCAATTTCCCGAAGTGTCCAGACGATTCCATCAATTTGTGAGCCTCGACAACCTTCTCCAAGGGGAATACCTTGTGTACCAGGGGAATTATTTTCCCATCGGAAAACAACCCTAGTGTCTCGCTCGCAAAACGGCTGATAATGGCCGCCTTTTCGTCAACCGGCCTCGGGCGCAGGACCGAGCCTACGATCTTCTGCCGTTTTACCATCAGTTGCGCAAGGTTGAGATCGTTTTTTGCCCCGCCCATCACGCCAATCAGCATCAAAGTGCCATTCACAGCAAGAGATTTGAGGTTCGCATGCAGGTATGCCGCGCCGATGTGATCGAGGATAACGTCTACCCCACGACCGTCCGTCAGCTTCGCTACCTCTTCTTGGAAGTCCTGTTGCTGATAATCGATGACATGATCCACGCCAAGATCTCTTACCCGCTGGACCTTCGTTGTCGACGCGGTTACCAGAATTGTCACTGACGGCGCGAGCGCGCGGCACAATTGAATAGCTGCCGTATTCACCCCGCCGCCGCCGCCATGAAGCAACACTCGCTGCCCATCGACAAGTCCTGGAAATTGAAAGAGATTAAGATGGGCGGTAATGTAAGTCTCGCTTACGCAAGCAGCCTGTTCCCAGCTCATACTTTCTGGGATTCTCATCAAGTGCCCAGGCCAGGCAACCGAAAACTCAGCGTAGGCTCCACCACCCACCAGGCCCATCACGCGGTCCCCACAACACCACTGATCTACCCCGTCGCCAAGGGCCGCAACAGTACCCGCGATTTCCAGCCCGAGGATATTTGAGTCCCCCGGCGGAGGTGGATAATTGCCCTGGCGCTGGACCACGTCCGGCCGGTTAACGCTGGTGGCGACCACTCGTACCAATACCTGTCCTGGCCCGGGGGTCGGCTCAGGAACGGATGCCACCCGCATGACTTCAGGGCCACCAAAGCTATCATTGACAATTGCTTTCATCAGGTTCGACTCCGCCTTTCGCAAGACTCCGAGTGAATTCCACTCTTGCCAGAACAGAACTAGCTTAAGCTACTTGCGTCCTACTCTACGATCGCTGACTGGATAAAGGACTTGGGCGTCGGGTCGCAACATGGGCCGCCGCCTAGTACGCTCAATTACTGGTATACATTATACGCAGAAATCAAAACCCTGAACCCCACTTTATCGCCTAAGTTAACATGCGGCGAGTGTGTTCCCACCTTGGCAGTTAAAAAAATGCTTCGGGAGAAAATTAAAAATGAAAGCCTACAAGAACACTAAATTCCTCGATAGCCCTGATGCACGGCTATTGCGCATCGTTGCCGAATTTGTTGAACCGGCTGCGCGGTTTACCCGAAACCAGATCGAAGACACTATCGTGTTCATGGGCTCGGCACGAGCCCCTGAACCTGTTGATGGCGCCGAAGCTGGGCCACCGCCCAATGATGATACCCAGGTGAAACACTGGAAGGCGATGGCCCGCTACTACCAGGATTGCCGTGAATTGGCCAAAAGGATCACCAACTGGTCTAAGAACCTGCCCGAAGGCCATCGGCGTTTTGTGGTCTGCTCTGGCGGCGGTCCGGGGATCATGGAAGCCGCTAACCGGGGCGCCTCGGACGCCGACGGGATCAACATCGGCCTTGGAATCTCCTTGCCGAACGAACAGGGGAACAATCCGCACATCACCCGTGAGCTGTCACTGGAGTTTCATTATTTTTTCATGCGCAAATTTTGGTTTGCCTACATGGCAAAGGCTGTGGTGTTCTTTCCTGGGGGCTTTGGCACTATGGACGAGCTTTTTGAAATACTCACTCTCCTGCAAACTGGCAAAATCCGCAAGCACCTGCCTCTGGTCCTTTTCGGTACCGACTACTGGAAACGCGCAGTCGATTTCGAGATGCTGATTGAATATGGCACCATAAACAGGAGCGATCTGGAACTGTTTCTGATAACTGATTCGGTTGATGTCGCCTTCGACTACCTCACCGAACAGTTGTCACGGTACGG
>JBBWVW010000031.1:0-4121 GCA_050256425.1 Arenicellales bacterium
ATCAAGCAGTTCATCATGGACGGCAGGATACTCGTGGGTGTGGGTAACATTTACGCCAGTGAAGCACTATTTCGTGCCGGTATCCGCCCGGGTCGTGCAGCCGGGCGTGTCAGTTTGTCGCAATTCCAACGACTGCTGGACGCTATCAGGAAAGTGTTATCAGAGGCAATCGATGCCGGGGGCACTACACTGCGTGACTATGCCCAGGTGAGCGGTGAGCCGGGTTACTTCGAACAGTCGCTAGACGTTTATGAACGTGCCGGGGCAGCTTGTGTAAACTGTGGCTCGTCCATTCGGCGCAAGGTTATTGGCCAGAGGGCATCGTACTATTGCCCAAAGTGCCAGTCCTGAAACGGGTTCGGGCAGCAGAAAAACAACAGACTTTGAAACTGGCTGAAACAGCTTGGGGAGAAGATGGAACTCGATCTCGATTTTGTACGCGCGCAGTTTCCCGCGTTTGCCGACCCGCAAACCCGTGACTGGGCTTTTTTTGAAAATGCCGGAGGGTCTTACGTGCCCGCCACGGTTATCAGTCGGTTACAGCGCTTTTTTGTTGAACACAAAGTGCAACCCTATGGGGCATTCGCCCTGTCCAAGCAGGCGGGGGAGGAGATGGATGAGTCCTACGCCGCTATTGCTGCGTTGATCAATGCCGCTCCGGAAGAGATCACAATCGGTCCATCGACTACGTTGAATCTTTACGTGCTGGCGCAAAGTCTTCGTCATCTGCTTCGCCCCGGTGATGAGATCATAGTAACCAACCAGGACCATGAGGCCAACGTGGGTTGCTGGCGGCGCCTATCCGAGCATGGCGTGATCATGCGTGAGTGGCGCGTGGGCAAGGCTGATGCCGAATTGGAGCTTTCGGATCTTGAGGATCTGATCAGCGACAAGACCCGATTGGTTTGTTGTACCTTATGTTCAAACCTGGTGGGTACTCACAACGACATGGCCAGCATCGTCGAGATGGCGCATAAGGTCGGCGCGCTGGTTGTGGCCGACGGGGTTTCTTATGCCCCGCATGTGATTCCGGATATGCAGACCCTGGGTGTTGATTTTTATGCGTACAGTACGTACAAAACCTTTGGAACTCACCAAGGCGTCTTGTGGGGGTCTAGTGAAGCGTTGAAAAAAACCGAGGGACAGGGTCATTTTTTTAACGAAGAAAAATCGCGTTATCGCCTGAACCCAACTGGGCCGCAGCATGCACAGATTGCGGCCCTCGCTGGGGTCACGGAATATTTCGACGCCCTGCATCATCATCACTTTGGCACCAGCGATCTCAACTTACACCAGCGCGCTCACCAGATCTTTGGGTTAGTAGGTCAGCATGAGGCAAAGTTGGCGAATATGCTGTTGGATTACCTAAAGGATCGAGATGGCATTCGTCTTTTGGGGCAGGACCATGCAACTCCCGGTAGCCGGGCTTCGACGATTGCGTTTCACGCCCGAGCGATGCCTTCTGCTCATATCGCGCAGCAACTGGCTGAACACCAGATCGGCGTAGGCTCAGGAGATTTTTATGCCCTGCGCTGTGTCGAAGCGCTGGGAATGGATCCCGAGGATGGTGTGGTGCGTGTGAGCATGGTGCACTACAACACTGTCGAAGAGGTGCAAGAACTGATCGGGGCGCTCGATACGATACTGGCCGGTGATTGATAAAGGCGTGTTCCTGTCGCGACAGGCAATAGACCAACTTGCCCAGATTTTAGGTCTTGCGTTCGATACGCAAAGAGATTCAATGGAGTCTTGAGATGAAGCAGCATGCAAGAGTGGTCATCATCGGCGGCGGCGTACTCGGCGCTGGCCTACTGTACTCTCTCACTAAGGAAGGCTGGGATGATGTTGTGTTGGTTGAAAAAGGCGAGCTCACCTCGGGCTCAACCTGGCATGCGGCCGGCCTGATACCGCACTTCATCGGGGGGCTCAGCATGGCCAAACTCCACCAGGAAGGGCCAGCGCTTTACAAGACCCTGGAAGCCGAGACGGGTCAGGCCACTGGCTGGCATGGGTGTGGTGCTATTCGCCTCGCACTGACCGACGCGGAAGTCGACTGGTTTCACTACGTCAAGGGGATACTGGATACAGTCGGCAGTGAATGTCACCTGATCAGCCCTTCCGAGATCCGGGAGCTACACCCGCTGTTGGTCGTCGATGACGTGAAGATGGGCTTTTATACCCCCAACGATGGCCATACCGATCCGGCCAGCGCAACCAACGCCATGGCTACCGGTGCCCGCATGGGTGGTGCCCAGATTTATCGCCACACCCAAGTCACCGACACACGCTTGTTGGCCAGCGGCGAGTGGGAAGTTATTACCGACAAGGGCAGCATTGTCTGTGAGCACCTGGTCAACGCCGCCGGCAGTTTCGCCAAACAGGTGGGTAAGTGGGTTGGGCTGGATCTGCCGATCGTGAATATGGAGCACCATTATCTGGTTACCGACAACCTGCCCGAGGTGGAGGCTTTGGATCACGAACCGCCGGTGGTGCGTGATCCCAGGGCATCGTGTTACTACCGCCAGGAGCAGCAGGGTATTCTAATCGGACCTTACGAACGTGCCGGCGCGCAGGCCTGGGGTCTGAATGGCATTGATTGGGGCTTTGATATGGAGTTGTTGAGTCCGGCGCTGGAGCGCCTGGAAACCAGCCTTGAATACGCCGCTGAGCGTATTCCCTGTTGGACCAACGCCGGTATCAAACGTGTGGTTAACGGCCCGATCACGCACACTCCTGACGGTAACTTTCTGCTCGGGCCAGCGGAAGGGTTGCGCAACTACTGGTTGTGTTGCGGGGCTTCTATCGGCATCACTCAGGGTCCGGGCTGTGGCAAGTACCTGGCGCAGTGGATGGTGCACGGCCAGACTGAGATCAATGTACGCGATATGGATCCGCGCCGGTATGGCAAGTGGGCCAGTGGCGACTATGCGATTGCCAAATCCATAGATGAGTATCAGCAGATGTATCAGCCGCATCTGCCCGGCGAATATCGAGATGTAGGCAGGCCCACCCGGGTTACGCCACTGTATGAGACTCTCAAAGCGGCTGGCGCGGTGTACGGCGACACCTTTGGCTGGGAGCGGGCCAAGTGGTACGCCTCTATGGGGGTAAACGAGGAGTACGGCTTCAGACGCAACAACAGTTTTGAGGCGGTCGGCGAAGAATGTCGCGCAGTGCGCGAAGCCGTTGGTCTTACTGATCTCACGAGTTTTGCCAAGTACGAGGTCACAGGGACTGACGCGCACGCCTTGTTGGAGCGGGTCTGCGCCAACCGGGTGCCTGCTAAAGATGGCAGTGTCGTGTTGTCCCAGATGCTGACACCGCTGGGCGGTATCGAGAGCGAGGCCACCGTAACCCGCCTGGCCAAAGACCATTACTATCTGTTATCCGGCGCCGTCGCGGAACTGCACGATTTAGACTGGCTGGTGCAGCACATAGAGCCTGGCGAGGATGTCACGGTGCGTAATGTGACCGACGACTATGGGGTGTTGGTGCTTAGCGGTCCCAAATCGCGCGAAGTGCTTTTATCGTTGACCGATGTGGACCTTACCAACGAGTCTGGCTTTACCTGGATGAGTGCAAAAGAGATCACGGTTACGGATATTGTCGTTCGTGTCTTGCGGGTCTCGTACGTAGGCGAGTTAGGTTGGGAACTGCACTGCCCCATGGACAAGCTCGGTGATCTGTACGATGCACTTATGCAGGCAGGTGAGGCGCATGGTATTCGCCGCTTTGGAACCTATGCTATGAACTCGCTGCGCCTGGAGAAGGCCTATAAGGGTTGGGGCGCAGAGCTGACCACAGAGATTTCACTGGTCGAGGCCGACATGTTGCGTTTTGCTCGCAAATCCGGTGGCTACATCGGTGCAGATATTGTAGAGCGCAAGAAGAAAGAGGGTGTACCGATCCACCTGGTTTACTGCGAAGTGGACGCCGATGATGCGGATCCCATGGGTAACGAGCCGGTCTTGAGCGGTGGCGACATTATCGGGGTGACCACCAGCGGTGGTTACGGTCATACCGTAAAAAAGAGCCTGGCTTTCGCTTACGTCAACTCAGGATTCGAATCACCAGGTAGTACCTTTGATATCCGGATATTGGGTGAGCGCCGAAAAGCGATC
>JBBWVW010000032.1:0-6306 GCA_050256425.1 Arenicellales bacterium
CGGTTATTCAGTATGAAATCGCCCATTGCGGGTATACCGATCATTGCGACCACTGCGACGATGGAAATGGTGATCATCAATTCGATCAGGGTAAAACCGCCCGCCCGCATTGCGATGTGCGGGTAATTGCGGGCATCTGGCAATTGGATATTCAAGGTGTTTACAGTTTTCTGCCGGTTTTCTCCAACGTGACCAGTGTAAGTCTGCCACAGGCGGCCCACTGTGACGGTGCGCACAGTTATGGGCAGTACGGACAGGCCCGTTATTGGGTCTGTTAAGAGGGCAGTGCACTTTAATGGCACAATACCCGTCCTTTTTGCCGAGTTCTTTGAATGATTGTCAGCGTTGTCATACCGGTTTACAACGAGGCCGCCACCTTGGCACAAATTGTTGCCCGGGTGCGTGCGGCGCCTGTGACAAGCGAAATCATTCTGGTGGATGATTGCTCCACCGATGGCAGTCGAGAGCTGGTGAAAACCCTGGCGCGCGAGGAAGGGGTTCAAGGGATATTTCATGAAATCAACCAGGGCAAGGGCGCGGCGCTGCGTTCAGGTTTCGCGGCGGCTACCGGGGACGTAGTGCTGGTGCAGGATGCCGACCTGGAATACGACCCTCGGGACTATCCCCGCCTGCTGGCGCCCATAGAGCGAGATGGCGCCGACGTGGTCTACGGTTCTCGTTTTGCCGGTGGTGAATCACATCGGGTGCTGTATTTCTGGCACTCGGTTGGCAACCGCGTACTGACATTGTTCTCCAACATGATGAGCAATCTCAACCTGACCGATATGGAAGTGTGTTACAAGGTTTTTCGTCGTGAGATCATCCAAGATATCAAACTCGTTGAAGACCGCTTCGGGTTTGAGCCGGAGATAACCGCCCGGTTGGCCCGCTATCGCAAGGCAGATGGCAATCGTCTGCGGATATTCGAGGTAGGCATCAGTTATGCCGGGCGCACCTACGAGGAGGGCAAGAAGATCGGCTACAAAGACGGCCTGTGGGCGTTGTGGTGTATCGTTCGCTATAACCTGAAACCCGACTGATACTCTTTGCCCCGAGCAGGGCAAAGAGTACTGCGGGTCAACTCTGAATCTTCCAGCTGCCGTCAGCCTGGCGGCATGCTGTACCGTAGCCTTGCTGAGTCTCACCACCGACCTGGATCTCGGTGGTGAATTCACGGCACGGGCTGCCGTCAGTGGCAGAGGTTGTCTTGGTCGGGGTGGCTGTACCGTTGTGCCCGGTGTTGGGATTCTGCCAGGTCGTGGTAGCGCCGTCCTTGGTCGATTCCAGTGAGTACTGCAGGTTCTGCGCGGCAAGCAGCTGGTCACGCTCATCCAGTTGCGCGCCGATCTGATCGCCGACAATGGCACCGAATATCACGCCCAGCGCGATTGCCCAGCCCCGGTCGCTGTGGCCTTTTCCCAGCGCAGAGCCAAGTACGCCGCCAACTACTGCACCGGCAGCAGCGCCCTGCTCCTGTTTACTCGGCACGGTACTGCAACCGGTCGCCAGCAGTGCCAGGCTGATAACCCCGGCAGTGATCAAAGTTTTTTTCATGTTGGAGTGCCTCGTTTGTGATGTACTTTTGTGCAAGTCTGTGATCGCGTATTTCACCTAGTATAGGAAGGCTGGTTTGCGGCTGGTGTGATCGCTATCACCTTTGTGTCGCTATAGGCAGAATCGGTGACGCCTTAGAATTCCAGCAGATCTTCAATGGCTTCTATGCCGGCAAAGGCGCAGACATCGTCCATGTCGCCGCCTGGCGCCCCGGAGACGCCGATGCCTCCCACCAGTGAGCCAGCGGCCTCGATCATGACGCCGCCGCCGACGATGATCACGCCGGGCAGGTTACGAATACCCGCAGAAGGTTGCCCGGCTGCTGTGACCGACACCATGTCAGAGGTGTTGGTGCGAAACCCGACCGCGGTACGGGCTTTGCCGATTGCAGTATTGACGGTGCGTGCACCGGCAAGCTGGTCGCGCAGTACGACTTGTACTCCGCCGAATCGGTCTACTACCGCGATTGCGACCTGAAAGTCCATACTGCGGCAGTGTTCCAGCGCTGCCTGCGCTGCGTCAAGAGCCGTTTGTGGCTTCATGACCTCAAAACTCACCGTGCCTTCTGCAGCCCGGGTGGTGGTTGATGCCAGCACGATGATGCTGACAAGGAGTGCGCCAAGAAAGTGTTTCATAGTTGTAGCTCGTTGCAGGTTCTAAGTGATCCTATCATCGACTGAGTGATGGGAGTTAGCGCCCAAGAGGTAGATTTATTACGATCAGTTAATCATCGCTATTAAGTGTGTCACGGCAAGGTCGTTCACATGGCGATTTCATGTGCAAAACGGTGCGGCTTGTGTGGTGACCCCTGGTATCAGACCGGGCTAAGGGCGAGATCACCGCAGCGGCGCAGGTCGTTGGCGATCACCGCGTAGGCAGTATCATCCAGGGGCTGAAAACTCCTGATACCCACCACGGCGCGGGTATTTTCATCGAGACCTGCCACTGCGCTGACCAGAGCCTCGCGCATGAGGTCAAGCTCGACTTGGGTTTTACTGCCCGCAGTAATCAGCGGCAACCCCGGGCGGCTCGGCGTATGGGCGATGATATCAAGCGTCTTAACAGCGCGATCGTGACGCCTTGCCAGCTGCCAGTTGATACAGTCAATCGCCGCGGTATCGGCGCTGCCATTGGCCACTGCACGGATCGATTCGCGGTGGCTGCCCGTGACCAGGACCTCGCTGAAAAACCCACCACCAGGGGTAAAGGGTGCCACTGCGCATTTAAGGGCCAGGCAGCCGGAGTAGGAATCGGCGCCGTTGATGGCGGCACGCTTGCCCTGCAGTGAGGCAAGGTCTTTGCCGTTATCGGCGCGGGCAATAATTACGCTGTGATATTCGCCTGCTGGCGCGATACCTTCATAGGCAAAACTGCCCAGCACTTTTACCTGTTTACCCAGAGTCTGGACCAGCGGCAACCCGCAGGTCTGGCTCAGCAGTAACCGTTTTGAAAGCCAGACTTGCTCGCGAGGGAGTGAGCGATCCAGCGTGGTGGGCGCACGGAGTTCGCGTTGGTTGAGAGCATCGCGGATGGCACCCCACAGGGCATCGGTGGCCGTTGCAATCTCCGGCCAGTCATACATTGGTAACTGGGCCAAAACCAAGGGTGCAGCGCTGCCTTCTTTGTTTATCTGCATTAATTATTGACGGGTTACCTGCAATATCGCAGTGCTGAAAGTCACCAACCGTGGCTTGCCTGACAATGTTGTTATGGTATGGCCGCGCTAGCGCGTTGAGGGCATCAGTGCTGCTTGGGACCGCAGCGCATATCGACGAAAAATCGAGCGACAACCTTTGAAAAAATAGCCGGCGCTTTCTGCAAGAAAAGAATTTAGTCTTGTGTTATCCCCTCTTAATGGGCGCTCGCCTAGGGTAACGCCGACACTATCTTACGTCAGTTTGTCGAGCCAAGCACGAACTGGGCTGAATCTGGGCTCAGCCGATTTAGCACCGAGAAAGGGCGGCGGTTTATGGTTGGACAGCCCCAAGCCATTGCTTGAACATAGCGTTTCGGGAAAAGCCCGGGAGCAAAGGTTGAGGAGCGGCAACGATCAGTCAGCCGGCGCTGACTGAGAAGATTTCTACTGGCCGGGCAAATCCTTTGAGGTTTTGTGCTCCAAGGCTCGTGACTGCATGAGTGGCCTTGACGAAAAAGCAGGTGTCCTCATCGATGATCACGCTCCCTGGCTCGCCAGCGCTTTGCAGCCTTGAGGCCAGGTTCACCACGCTGCCGATCACGGTGTAATCGATTTTTTCGACCGGACCGATATTGCCCACCTTGGCGTAGCCGGTGGCCAAGCCAATGCGAATAGCAAAGGGAAAGCGGTTCTGTTCACGGTAGTGCTGATCAAGTTCATGGGCCCGTGTCTGCATTTGCAGCGCGCAGGCGACGGCCCGCGAAGCACTGGTGATGTCATCGCTGTCGTTTTCAAAAAAAGCGAGAATGCCGTCACCCATGTATTTATCGATCACGCCATCTTGGGCAAATATGACTGACGCGGTATCACCAAAGTAGGTCTCCAGCACATCCTGCACTTCCTGTGGGTCGGCCTGGTCGGAAAACGCCGTGAAATCCACGATATCGCTGAACAGTACTGTAATGCGCTTGCGCGCGCCGCCGAGTTTGAGAATGTCCGGGTCGCTGCGGATCTGATCCATCAGCCGCGGCGAGAGGTAACTCTTGAGACTGCCCTCAAGTACGCCCTCGTAGTGTTCCAATTGGGCGTAGCGGTACATGCTGGAAAAAAGATACATCACAACCAGCGGTGTCAGCACCGGCAGCACCGGCAGCAGCCAGCCGCCCTTGGCAAAGGCGCCAAAGGCAACAGCGACATACATCACGAGCATCCCCAGCGCAGTTGCGCTGAACCACAGCGTTCGCAGGCGCCATGCTACAAAGACCAGTAATCCCCCCAGCAGCACGGTCATAGCGATCGCGAAGCCGTACGGCACCGGGGTAATAAAAGCGCCGGTCAGCAGCATGTTGGCGGCGTTGGACCAGATGTAGGCCCGCGGAAAGGTGCTGTCCAGCGGGGTGGGGCTGACGTCGCCATACTGGCTGGCCTGTGTTGATGTATCGGCAAGAAAAACCAACTTGCCCGAAAAATCCGGTGTGGTGCTTGCCGTCAGCAGGTTCCAGGCACTATAGGAGTTTGGGTAAGTGGCAAGGTCCAGTGGTCCGGCGTAGTTGACCAGAAGATTACCGTCGCGATCAAGCGGCAGGGTAAGATCGCGCGCCATGCCCGTGCCGGGTTTGGGAAAGTTGCGCAGCACCACCTGCGAGCGATCAGGTACATCGATCTGCTCAAGATCGTAATCCAGTTGTACCGCGAGCGCTTGCAGAAAAAAAGACGGCACCAGCGCCCCATCGAGCTCCATCAGTAACGATACCCGCCGGATCACCCCGTCCGGGTCAGGCTGCAGATTAACAAAACCCAGCCCGGCTGATTGCTCCATCAGGGCAGCAAAAGGCGCCACCAGCACCCCGCTCGCGTGGGGCGCCTTGCCCGGTGCGAGCCGTGGGTTGGCATCCAGTGCCAGAGCCGCAGGGGCTCTGGCAGCATCAGGCGATGTGTCCACAAGAAACGGGCTGACCAGATTGCCCGCATCAATTACCGCCTGCACCAAAGCCTCATTGCCGGACTGCTCGGCCCAGTTCACAAACATGATATCGCAGGCAATGGCTTCAGGCTGTGCTGCGGCAATGTTGCTGATGAGCCGGGCGTAGGTTTGTTTTTCCCATAGCGGATTTTCCGACTGGGTCTTGGCGTAGTTATCGATATTGATGTGTACCAGCTGTTCGCTGAAGGCAGGCGCCAGATCAAGTGCCTGTCGCACCCGAAAGCGGCTGTCTATTATCCGCAGCTCAAAATCGAGCAGTGTCGTGGGAAAGAGCGCCTGCAATCCCAGCACAAGGGCCAGCGCCAGGGTGTTGCCGATCAGCAGGGTGCGAAGGGAAAGAGCCCGTTGTTCCAAATCGCTTTACTGGTGGTCTATGGTGAAAACAGCCTGCGAGATGCGATCACCGCTGACTTTGTGGCTGAGGCTGTGCGGGGACAATTCCTCGCTGGTGACACCGCGAAAGGTCACCCCGCCCATCACCGGTTTGTCCAGCCGTTGGGCCAGTTGTACACCCGATGGCCCGGCGAGTTGTCCCGGCAGATCCTGCAAGGCCCGCGTAATGCGCTTGGCAAAGCGTTTGCGGCTTTTGCCGCTGGCCTTGGCGTAGTTATCGAGCAACGTCTCAAAGCTCTCCAGCCGTGCTTCGCTCGCGATAAGGGTAAAAGTCTCGGTGCCCACGTTCTGATCCAGTGCCAGCCAGCCCAGGGTATCAAAGGTGGTCTTGTCGTTTGCATCAACGCCAGTGGCCGAGGCATACAACAACGCATAGTCATCGGTACTCGACAGGTAGCACACGTAAAACCAGCTGCCCGTGGGGTACTCAAAGTTCAGTTTTAACTTAGCGCCGGATGCAACAGCCGCACCGTTTTCAAGTACATACAACTCCTGGTCATCGTGCTGGCCGATAACACCATAATGAAAAGTAAGTTGCTGCGCAGCCACCGGCATAGCCAGAGCGGCAACAAGAACAGCGATGATGCTGCTTACAAGTCTTTTCATACAAAAGATATCTCCCGTCGGCCAGCACACCTGCTTAAGTGGTCCGGGCCAGCGTATAGCGACAATGTATCATCAATTTTCATGGCTTAGGATCACAAGCCTGACAGAGGTGTTTTTAAGGTGCAGTGACGGC
>JBBWVW010000033.1:0-5560 GCA_050256425.1 Arenicellales bacterium
CGTCAAGGGTGTTTGCGACTTCATTCATGCGTTTGCGGATTTCAGGATGCAAAATTGCCTCAAGCTGCTTGCGCTTGCCTTTATCGGCAAAGACCATCTGTCCCAGCGCGGCCCGATCCAGATTGCCTGAAGCGCTGAGGACGCCCGGGCCAAAAACTTTAGCGATCTGTGCGACCGCCGGCTCGCCAGGGCGGGTAGCCTGGTGGGAGAAGTCATCCGCATCCAGAACCGGCACGCCCAGGGCGGACAGGTGTTGAGTCACCGCGGTCTTGCCGCTGCCAATACCGCCGGTGAGTGCGATCCTCAGCATCGGCCTACGCTAGAATCTTGCTTAATCACGTGAATAATGTGAATAACGGGTTCAGTAGTGGGGCTAGAACTCTGCTTAATAACGTGACTAACGGGTTAAATAGTGTGTCCAGTAGCAGGCGCAATTCTTTCTCCCACAGCAGCACCAGCCAGCCTGCTCCCGCCAGGTAAGGCCCAAAAGGCAAGGGTTCGCTGCGTTGGTGGCGGCGTAGCAGGATTAGGGTGATCCCAACCACAGCCCCCACACCCGCGCTCAACAGAATAACCAGATCCAACAGTTGCCAGCCCAGCCAGGCGCCAAGGGCTCCCAGTAACTTGAAATCACCGTAGCCAAATCCTTCGCGTCCGGGGCGCACTACGCGGTAAGCATGGTACACCGCCCAGAGTATGCCGTAGCCTGATACCGCGCCAATCAGTGCGGACAGAGGATCAGTAAAACCACCGATGGCGTTAACCAGTAGTCCCGCAGCCAGCAGCGGCAGGGTAATCTGGTCAGGCAGTAGAAAATGCTCAAGGTCGATAAAGGCTAGTGCGATGAGGGCCCAGGTCAGCGCTAGCGCGGCAACAGTGGGCCACTGTAGTCCTAATTTCAGAACCACAACCAGTGATAACAAGGCGGTAAGTGCCTCGACCAGAGGATAGCGTAAAGAGATACCAGTTCCACATGTCCGACAGCGCCCGCGTAGTAGCAGGTAACTCAGCAGAGGCAGATTCTCCCACCAGCTCAGCGTATGCTCGCAAGTTGGGCAGTGCGAGGGCGGCCAGGCAATGCCAGGGGGTGGCGTGGTGCCTTGCTCATCTTTTTCCCACTGCCACTGCACTTGCCTTGGCAGGCGTACGATCACGACGTTGAGAAAACTGCCTATGAGCAGAGCAAACACTACCGTGACAATCGACAGTATCAAATCTTGTTCTAGCATCAAGGCCAGTTCGGCGCCCACCTTTGTTTAGCCAGTTACGTGGGCTGGCGTCAGACCACCGACCCCATCTTAAAGATAGGCAGATACATGGCAACCACCAGAGTGCCGACGATGACGCCGAGCACGGAGATCATGATGGGTTCAATGAGTTTGCTCATGTTATCCACCGATTCGCGGACCTCGCGCTCGTAAAACTCCGCCCCTTTATCGAGCATTTTCTCCAGTTCACCGGATTCCTCGCCGGTTGTGGTCATCTGCAGAATCATGGCCGGGAACAGACCAGTCTGCGCCATTGCCACAGAAAGGGCCTGGCCGGTACTGACCGACTCGCGGATCTCCAAACAGGCATCATGGTAGACACGGTTACCGGTGGCACCAGCGACCGATTGGAGCCCCTCAACCAGCGGCACGCCGGAGCCAAACATAGTTGCCAGGGTGCGTGCGTAGCGTGAAATCGCGGCCTTGCGCAGGATCCCGCCGAAAACCGGCAAGCGCAGCGACAGGCGGTCGACCCCATGGCGCATAGCGGCCGAACGGCGATAGGTCATAGACACTGCCACGAAGGCGCCGACGATAACTACAAACACCTGTATCCAGTAATCTCGAAAGCTTTTGGATAGATCAATCACCGCCGCAGTCAGTCCAGGGAGGCTGGCGCCAAACCCGGCGAATAGATCCTCAAACTGGGGAATAACAAACACCAGCAGCAGTACGGTGACGACGAAGCCCACCACCATAACGGCCGCCGGGTACCACATGGCTCCTTTAACCTTGGATTTGATCTCCTCCAGGTTTTCCATGTAGGTGGCGACTTTGTCCATCAGGTCGTCCAGGTTGCCGGAGCGCTCACCTACGGCCACAAGGCTGGTATAAAGTTCGTCGAACTGGCGGGGAAACTTTGCCAACGCTTCGCTCAGGTTGGTACCGCTCTCTACGTCGGCACGGATGCTGCCAAAGATATCCCGAATCCCCGGGTGGTCGGTGCCGACGGCGATGGCCTTGTATGATTGGGCGATCGGAATGCCTGCACCCAGCATGGTGGCTACCTGTCGGCTGGCAATGGAAATATCTTTGGGTTTGATCTTCTTGCTAAAAAGCGGTTTGGGTTTCTTGCGAATCGTTTTGGCGCTGATGCCTTCACGGCGCAGGGTACTACGCACAAAAGCAGGCCCCTGCGCTTCCAGTTCACCCGAGACTTTCTTGCCCCGGCGGTCGGTGCCGGACCAGGTGAAGGTCGCCAGTTTTTTTTCGGCTTTAGCGGCCAAGAGATCAGGTGCTGGTGACTCGCAGCACTTCATCGAGACTGGTGATGCCCGAGCGCACTTTGACCAGCCCGGCCTGGCGCAGGGTCATCACACCCTCGGTTGCAACTTGTTGCTCGATTTGATCCTGGCCGGCATTACGGATAATCAGACCGGTAACTGCTTCACTGACAGGCATCACCTGGAAAATGCCAGTGCGGCCCTTGTAACCGCCAGTACATTCGTCACAGCCGTCAGGCCCAAACAGCTCTAGTTTTTGGTGATCTCCCGACTGTAAGAACCCGGCGCTGGTCAGCACTTCGTCAGGGTATTTGGCCGGCTTGCGGCAGGTTCTACACAGTCGGCGGATCAGTCGCTGTGCCATGATCAGGTGGACTGAAGAGGCGACGTTGAAAGGCTCGACACCCATATTCAATAACCGAACCACTGTGGCCGGGGCATCGTTGGTATGCAAGGTGGACAGCACCAGGTGTCCGGTCTGCGAGGCTTTCACGGCAATATCAGCGGTTTCCAGGTCGCGAATCTCGCCAACCATAATGATATCGGGATCCTGTCGCAAAAAGGAGCGCAGCGCTGTGGCGAAGGTCAGGCCGGCTCTGTCATTGATATTGACCTGATTGATTCCCGGAAGGTTAATTTCGATTGGGTCTTCAACACTATTGATGTTGACCACAGGCGAGTTCAGCATAGACAGGGCCGAGTACAGCGATATTGTCTTGCCGCTGCCGGTAGGCCCGGTTACCAGTATCATGCCGTAGGGTTTACGGATTGCTGCTTGGTAAAGGCGGAACTGCTCGGGTTCCAGGCCCAACGCTTCCAGCCCCAGCTCGCTACCGCTGCTGTCAAGCACGCGGATGACGACTTTTTCGCCAAACTGGGTGGGCAGCGTACTGACGCGAAAATCGATTTGGCGGTCTTTGGACAAACGGAGTTTCATCCGCCCGTCCTGGGGTACTCGTCGTTCAGCGATATCCAGACGCGACAGTATCTTGATACGCGCCGTAATCCTGGCGGTGAGCGCCAGTGGCGGGGTTGCGATTTCGTGGAGTACGCCATCGAGTCGGTAACGAATCCGGAGTTTTTCCTCGTACGGCTCGATGTGTATGTCGGATGCTTTTTGGCGGATCGCATCCATGAAAATTTTGTTTACAAAGCGCACCACCGGGGTATCGACCTCGGCATCTTTGTCGCCCGGGATTTTGGAATCTTCTCCAGCTATGCTGTCGAGGCTGTCATCCTGATTCAGGTCGGCCAGCTCTGAACTGATGCCGCTGACAATGTCACGGATGACCTTGTTGAGCAGATCAACATCAACCAGGATGGCCTCTACGCCAAAACCGGTCTGAAAGATGAAGGCATCGAGCCCGGAGATATCGGCAGGATCAGATACTGCGAGAAAGACCTTTGAGCCGCGTTGAAAAAGTGGAAGCACCCCGTGAGTTTCCAGAAAGCCGGAATCGACCAGTTCCAGTGGTCGCTGGGTAAGATCGAACGCCGCCAGGTCCATGAGCGGCATGCCTGATTCCTCGGAGGCGCAGCACAGTAATCGCCCGCGGTCGATCTCTGGTTGGGTCAGGGCTTCACGCAAAAAAGAGTGGCGATGTTTTTGCGAGGCATCATGGATTTCACGTGAACGCTCGCGAGTGACTAATTGCCGCTCCACCACGCGGCGCGCCAGCCCACTTAAAGTGGTGCCCCTGACGGTAATCGAGTACGCGGGCTGACTGTTTTCCATAACGGGTGTCTGGTGGCGCCGCCCAGTGGAGAAGGCCTCGTAGAGTTAACCCTTTAGAATAGGCCGCTGGGCGATTTTCGAACTATAAATAGTAAAGAAACTGTAACAGATTATCTCAACGAAAGTGTAGCGATAGAACCCCAGTCTTCCATAAAAGCCCCGTTAAATGTGATCGCTATCACACTCACCGTATCCTGTTGCCCAATAGAATATAATTCACACTACGGCGAACTCGCGCTGAATAAACGAAGGAAGGGAAGTCAAATGAAACAAACGAATCATAGGATCGATACAAAGCAGGGTGGTTTCACTTTAATCGAGTTGATGATCGTGGTAGCGATCATCGGCATCCTGGCGGCGATTGCGATACCGCAGTATACGAGTTATGTCGGGCGCGCTCAGGTCGCTGAGGGCATACAACTGGCAGGCTCTGCCAAAACGGCGGTGGCAGAGTATTATCAGACCAATAGTTCGTGGCCAGGTACAAATGAGGTGGCAGGCGCCAGCGCCGATTACGTGGGCAAGTACACGGCTTCCGTGGAAATCGCCACGTCCGGCACGAACCCGAGTGTCATAACAATTAAAATGGGATCTGCTGCCCCGGTGAACAGTGATATACAGGGCAAGACTCTTACGCTGACAGCAGCAGCGGGTACAGGATCGATAACCTGGACATGTGATGGCGGCACGATCAGCGACAGTTTCCTGCCAGCTGCGTGCAAGTAAGTAGCAGCGTAACGAACAGACTACGATTACTCGCTTCTGAAAAGCGGGAGACTAACATTTCGAGCCCCGGTACTGCCGGGGCTCCTTGTTTTGGTTAAGGTTCTTCGCAGGGACTGTCTCAACATTATCCCTCAGGTGTACGTGCACATACCCAGATATCAACACGATTAGCACCGGCAGCCTTTAGCACTCTACTGATCTCGTTGGCAGTGGCGCCGGTGGTGAGGATGTCATCCACCAGCGCAATATGTTTGCCTTCGAGCAACCCTTTGCAGTGAAACGCACCCTTAAGGTTGCGCTGTCTTTGAGATGCGTTCAATGTGGATTGACGATCAGTTTCCCGCAGCTTTTTGATAAGTGTGCTTTTGGTGGGTATGCCTAATTGCCGGCCTATCAGCCGTGCCAGAAAGACGGCCTGATTGAGCCCTCTTTTGCGTACCGCTCGCTGGGTCATAGGTACACCGACCAGCAGATCAGGCCTTGGCCTGTCAGATTCGCGGACCATGTCGGCGATCAACCCTGCCGCGGTACGGGCAAAAGACAGCTGTTGGCGGTACTTCAGGGCACACAACATCTGATCTATCGGATCCTGGTAGCGCAGCGGCGCA
>JBBWVW010000034.1:0-1951 GCA_050256425.1 Arenicellales bacterium
CAGTCAGCGCGATAGCCAGGACGAAACTTGTATGCTGAAGGCTCCCTAAGGTGTTGCGGCGACTTGGGCCGTTATGGGTGGGTTTCAGAGTCCGGCAATGTTGATCTGGATCAATGCGGTTAACAGGGGGATATGGGTTAAACCGCCTGCATATCTCCTCCATTAATGACCGCGGAGTTAGGGACGGCGCTCGTCGGGCCCCGCCCCCTTTTTTGATTCATTGGCCGCACTGTGGTTTTTCCATCGTGGCAAGGTTGCACTGCATCCAGCCGTTTTACGCGCTTTTCCCTTAGTAGGATTAGAATGCGCGATTCAAAGGTGGGGTTACAGATCATATGATTGACGCAATCGGGGAGTTTTTTCGCAAGCGGCTTCAGGTGCAGGATGATCCTTTGGCCGTGGAGGAATCTTTGCGCCTGGCCGCAGCAGCTTTGCTGTTTGAGACTGCGATGGCGGACTACGATCTGGGCGATACAGAGAGGTCGACGATACACGCACTGGTGTGTAGCCAGTTCTCGTTGAGTGACGTGGATTCAAAGGCCTTGTTGGCGTTGGCTGAGACTCAGGCGCGAGATGCCATCGGCCTGCACGGGTTTACTTCGCTGATCAATCAGCACTGGAACGAAAAGGATCGATTGACCCTGGTCGAACAGATGTGGCGGGTGGTCTATGCTGACGGGCGCCTCGATGATCACGAACTGCATTTGATGCGCAAGATACAGCGCCTGTTGCACATACCGCAAAAGGATTTCGTGGCCGCGAAGTTGCGCCACAAGCCCGACTAAAATGGCGCGCCAATCATGCAGGACTCATGCAGTGATGGAGTATCTCCCTGACATGGATTATCTCCCTGCCGTTGCAGTCTACGGTGATGCCGAACCCTTAAGTCCATCAGAACCCCCAGTAACATCAGTGACGGCACAAGGGGGCTGTGATCAGCACATCGACTCCCGGGTTTTCGCTCGCGCATGTATCAGCCAGCTTCCCAGTACCATCAGGGGAGTTGTCATCAATGATTAGAAGATCCGCCTCTGGTAGGGCAGTGCGTACCGCCTGGATAAAGGGAATCAGGTTGTCACGTTCGTTGTAGGTCGGGATAAGGACCAGGGGTTGGGCCATGGGCGGTTGACCAGTGGTTATATCACTGAGGGCTTGGGATGCTAATCTTAACCGGCCAATGCCGTGCCGGGACCTTGCGGGTTTGGCCCGAGTCTTTGCGCTCAGAATAGCCGATCAGTTTCGCACTGTGCCCCGGGAGTTATTGCCAATGCCCAGTCACGCTTTTCTTGAACACACAGGTGTCCTGGCCTTCGCCCATCGTGGTGACAGCGAGGCCGCCCCAGAGAACACAGCGGCCGCGTTTGAGAGCGCCGTCGCTCAGGGCTTTCAATATCTGGAGACCGATGTGCACTGTACGCGTGACGGCGTACTGCTGGCCTTTCATGATGATCGGCTCGACCGGGTAACATCAGACCGCGGGCGCATCGCCGCGCTGGATTATTCGGTGATTGCCCGGGCCCGGGTTCACGGCCGTGAACCAATTCCGCTGTTGGAAGAACTGCTGGCTGCGTTTCCCCTGACCCGTTTCAACATCGATCCCAAGTCCGACAAAGCCGTCGAGCCACTGATCGAGGTAATCCGCAAAACCAGCGCCCAGGAGCGTGTCTGTATCGGATCTTTTTCCGACAAGCGCTTGCGTCACATCCGCGCGGCATTGCCAGGGATTTGCACCTCGATGGCCACTTTTGAGACGACCCGGGCACGTCTGGCCAGTATCGGTGTGCCGACTGGGGCTTTGCAGGCAGCGTGCGCCCAGGTGCCGGTATGGTGGAACGGAATCAAGGTGGTTGATCATCGCTTCATTCGCGCTATGAAAGCACGCGGCTTGCATACTCATGTCTGGACGGTGAACCAGCGCGAGGAAATGAACCGGTTGCTGGATCTGGGTGTG
>JBBWVW010000035.1:0-4328 GCA_050256425.1 Arenicellales bacterium
GGGTACGGTGATTTCGCGCAGGTCCGCTTCAAGATCAAACAACGAGGGACGTTCTCTTTGCACACCGCGCATGGTGAGTGCTGCCCCGTCGAGGGAATGTTCAGCCAGTTGGTCACGAAAGTCCGCCCAGCCGCGGGGATCCTTGTTCTGGAATTGCACGCGGGTGGGTCCTTGCGCATATTGTTCGGCAAAAGCATCGCCCGTGCTGGATTCGATCATCTCGGCGGCCTTTTCAGTCTCTTCTTGAAACTGTGTTCGACGATCAGGTTCCGCACCGTACCCACAGCCGGCGACGACCAGCGAGTGAGCGCGCTCGGAATAGTGAATGCCGAAATGTAAGGTGGCAAAGCCGCCCATTGACAGGCCGACGATGTGTCCTTTTTCGACGTCCAGATGATCGAGAATAGCGAGTATGTCGTCACGGGCGATGTCCTGCGAGTACATCGATCCTTTAGACGGAATGTCTGAGGGGGTGTAGCCTCGAGCGCTGTACGCAACGCAGCGGTAGCGGCGTGAGAAGTACCGCATCTGTGCTTCCCAGCTGCGATGATCGCCGGCGAATTCGTGCACAAAGACAATCGTCTGGCCTTCGCCGCTTTCTTCATAGTGAAGTTGTACACCATCGGGTGTCTTGGCATAGGGCATGGTCAATGATCCAATGAATGGTTTAAATAACAGGAGCGACTATGGTACACGCCCCGGTAGTTTTTCGGGCGCTAATGGCCGGTTAGGCGTTGATCGAGCAGTACCGCTAAATGCAGCGCCTGGCGACCCGTGCCGTGCACAATCTGTGTCCGGCAGCTGGTGCCATTGGCGAGGATCACGGCGGCATCCGGTAATTTGCGAATAGCAGGCAATAGCGATAGTTCCGCCATTTGGAGAGAGACGCCGTAAGTTTCACGCTGATAACCAAACGCACCGGCCATTCCGCAGCAGCTGGAAGTAATGAATTCCGTTTCAATACCCGGAAACAGTTGCAGTGTTGAAGTCATTGCGTCTAGCGTGGCAAAGGCTTTCTGATGGCAGTGTCCGTGAGCTGCCACTCGACAAGGCGCATTGGTTTAGAAGCCAAAACGTAGCTGTTCGTGCGACCGCGCGATAAACTCCTCTTGCAACAGCGATTGCCCGGATCAGTCGTTGGTTAGGGGCGCTGTGAGTAATGCCGGGTATTCATCGCGCAAAGTGAGTAGGCACGATGGCTCAAGCCCAATGATCGGGATACTGTGTTCGAGGTGCGGGCTCCAGTTATTCGACAGCCTCGGATGACAGACTCAAAAACGTCTAAGGGATGTTTCGAAAAGCAGAATCTTCAGGGGCGCTACTATCAACGTAGTGCCTATCTGGTCAGGTTAGAAAACTCCAGCAAGGTGATATAGCGGGTTGCGGCGACGATGGTCTGCTCGCTTTGCCAGGCCGCCTTGGCCGCCCGTAACTCGGCCTCGATTGGTTTAACCGGTTGTTTGGAGTCCCCGGGGTGCCTTGGCGGCTCAAGGAGCGCTCGAAGTTGCTTCCAGATTCTGGCCATAACGCCTATTTAATAACTAACACTGCCTTCAGATCAACGTGCATATTAAACTGTGGGATTCAGGGTTACCAGGCAGCAAGAGATGGGCCGCGATCCGCAAAAAAACATAACCCCTATCCGCGAATTTGATGTGGCCCATGCGCTGCCCGGGAGTCGGGCGCAAGAGGCGTACCGCCGGGACGGCGTGGTCTGTTTGAGAAACGCCCATGACATGGCCTGGTTATCGCTGATCGAGGCAGGTATTGATGAGGCTTTGTCGGGTGGCAGTCAAGACATCGATATTGTCGATAAAGCGGAAGATCCTGGTCGCTTTTCTTTTTCAAGTCAGGCCTGGCAGCAGGTAGATTCTTTTCGTGAAGCAATATTTGATTCCCGCGCGCCCGATCTGGCCTGGGCATTGCTGGGGTCTGATGCACTAACCCTGCTCTATGATTTTTTACTGATCAAGGAGGCGCGTACTGCGAGCGCAGCCACGCCATGGCACCAGGATCACGCCTACTATCCGTTATATGGGACGGGTGTGATTAACTGCTGGACGGCGCTGGATCGGATCCCAATGGAGACCGCACTGCGGTTCTGGCGTGGATCTCATGCCCAAGCATGTCTATATCAGGCTGTCGATTTTTCCGGTGACGCCGATTACCGCCATGGGCGACATGACCGTCCGATGGTCCCCGCTATTGATGATGATCCGACCGCCGAGATACTTGGGTGTGAACTCGAACCCGGTGATATGCTGGCCTGGGATTCGTACACTTTTCACAGTGCGCCGGGCAATACACGAAATTGCCGGCGGGCGGCGTTTTCAATAAACTGGGTTGGAGATGGAATCACGTTTCACGATATCCCGTCGCTTTCAACCTACCGGGCGCCAGGTCTGGTCGAGGGTTCATCTATTGAGTGCGACAAGTTTCCTGTGGTGCGCCAGCATAGGACCGTGGCAGATTAATAATCCGAGTCGAAGTCTAAAGCCGCAATGGTCTAAGCGGATCGATCGGGCCTGTAAGCGTTGTTGCCTTGAATGAACGAAAAAGCAATTTTCAGGCTCAACGGTATTGTTGAATGAATCCAACAAAGCGCTATTTGCAGACACTGTTAACCTATTACGAAGAGGAGGTTTCTGGTGAGGCCTATTTTCTGGGCCTGGCAGAGCATTTCGCTGAGCATAAAAAGTTGATGCTCCTGGCAAAAGTAGAACGCTATGCAGCGCAGTCTGTTTTGCCGTTACTTGAGAAATATGCCCTTAGTCCGCGAGACGAATCGATTCTGAAAGCCGAGGGTAAAGAGGCGACCCTTCAGCACCAGAATATGGGCTGGCTGCAATTTATGGCACATATCGTTCAGCGGTACCCGGGTTATCTGGATGAATTTGCCGCCCTGGAGGCTATGGCGCCCAAGGAGGATCATTTGGTACTGAAGATACTGACAGACCACGAAGTGGCGGCGATCGATTTTGCCAGGCGGGAGATTGCCGGTGATCCGGATAGTCTGGATTCGCTAAACCAATACCTGCACAGCGTTAAAGACTTAAAAGACACCGCTATGAGCCTCAATGAAACTTGATCACTTGAAGGCTGGCAATACTCAATTTCAACTGAAGATCAAGTTGAGGGTTTTGAGTAGATATTGAGATACTTAAGGCAGATAACCCGAAGACACGACGCTAGGTTTTTATCGTTCGCAACCAGGCATTGATCAGCAATTTTCTGGATCACACCATTAATTGAAGTATCGTGGTCTGTGGCGATCTCTTCTAGCACATTCCAGAACGCTCGCTCTAGACGCAAAGTGGTTGATTGCCCATGTATTCGAAGGCTGCGTTTCTCTGGAATAAACTCGTTGATCTGCTCCGTAGTGCAGGCGTTAAACATATGCTCCAGAGCACTGTCGGGTTCAATAAAGATCGACACAGGTAATTCCTTTGATAAGCCCTTTTGTAGGCAATAAATACCACCTATCCACTAAGATTATAGCCATGATTGGAAAGAACTGTAGCCGTAGTTGAACTTGTTTTGATTGCCTGTCTTAAAGGCAACGACATAAAGAAAATCATAGAGTAAACAATCAGACGATCTTACAGATAAATGGAGCTATTTAAGAAAACTCTAGACCCAGTAATTGCCCTATCGGCAATCGCAGTGCTGGATATTTTCCTTTTCCTGATCGTTGGCGCTTGGACAGTCGGAGGAGGAGAGACCATGATGACGGGGCTGATCGCCCAGTTTTTTCTTGGCGACACTCTTGACCGTATTCCGTTTTGGCACGAAGTATTCAGGCCAGATGCGAGTTACTGGAAGATTTATATCTCTTTAGGAATGCTTTTCGGTGCAATCGTTGGCGCGGTTGCCAGTAAGGAATTTTTTTGGCGTTTTCCAAGACGTATCTCCGAGTGGGTGATGATTACGATCGGCGGCCTACTGATGGGTATCGGTATCCGCCTTGCCTTTGTCTGCAATGTAAGCACGTTTTTTGGCCTGACACCAGAGCTTAATCTGGGCGGTTATTTATCTATCAGTGGGATCCTGGCGGGCGCATGGTTCGGTTCGCTCATCTACAAGCGTGTTCTGGAAGGGGATTTATGAGTCCAACGGGCCAATGTCTGGTTGCTTTTGTGTTTGGTTCGGTCGTTGGGCTTTTGGTGCAGCGGTCACGTTTTTGTAATACCGCCGCACTGAGAGACGCGATGTTGTTCCGTACGTTTCGAAACACCAAGGCACTGCTTGTTGCAATGATGATTCTCACGATCGGTTTTACCGGCTTTATATCTGTCGGTGCCGGTAACCCTATGCGTTTTGATGTGGGA
>JBBWVW010000036.1:0-15141 GCA_050256425.1 Arenicellales bacterium
ACCACGCCCTCAAGACCCGCCTCGTACAGCTGTGAGGGGTGCCTGGGCAGTGGCCCTACCGCCGGGAAAACCATTGCCCAGGGTGAATCGCTTACCCGTCCCCACAATTCCTGATTGATAAAGTTACCGATTCGCCCTGCACATAGGCCAGGCGCGCACAATGGTGCCAAAAAATCAGCAACCGACAGTAAATTCTTAGAAAAGCGACGTGCAAAAAGAAGCACAGCGATACTGCCACCAATCAAGCCGCCATGAAACGACATCCCACCGGACCAGACTGACAACAGCTCCACCGGGTGTAAAAAATAGTAGCCAGGGTTATAAAACACCACGTACCCCAGACGGCCGCCAACCACGGCACCAATGGCCACATAAAAGACCAAATCCCAGACCTGTGAAGAAGTCCAGTCGACATCGGACTTGCGGGCACGGTAAAGACCCAGCATACCGCCAGTCATGAAAGCGATCAGGTACATAACACCGTACCAATGCACAACTAGCGGCCCCACGCTGATCGCAACTGGGTCAATGTCGGGATAAATCAGCACTGCCTATCGAGCTAATAAATAAAAAGAGTGTTCAGATCAAAAACGGGTGTCCGAGTATAGCCGTTCGCTTCCTGTGTTATCGTGACGCTGCTAGCGGAACAATATGTATGATTAGACTACCTTCCCTGTCTTGTCAATTACGGCAACCCGGTCTCTTGCGACCAAATCAACACACAAACCAAGCACGAGGACGACTGATGTACAAAGTGCTGGCCAACATCGGCGCTTGTTGGGTTCTCGTTCAGGGTGCGCTGCAAACCAGGCGGCGCATTGGCCAGATGGCTACAGCCGCCCTGCTTGCCTTCACGATCCAATCATCAGAGGCGGCTACCCGATTTCTGATCGACACCATCGACAACGGTATAGCCGGCAAAGCGCAGATACTGATCAGCGATGGCCGTATCCGACTGACCCATTCCGCCACACCGCGCCAGGAGATACTGTTCTCGGCCAGTGACCGCCAGGTGCTCTTGATCCGGCACGCACAAAAGGAGCTCACCCGGGTTGATCCCGATGTAATACAACGCTCAGTCGATCAGATCTCGGGCATTGCCGCGCAACTGCAAGCGCATCGTGACAACCTGACCGAGGAAAAACGCGCGCAACTCGATGCAATGCTAAAAAGCCTGGGTATTGTCAACCCAGCCGGTACGGCCGCAACAGCGCTGACAATAACGGCTACGGGACAAGCCGGTCAGGCGGCCAGGCGGGCATGCCAGTGGTGGACCATCGGCCAGGGTGAAAAACGTACTGGGCGGACCTGTCTTGCCGACAATGAAACCCTGGCAATCGATAATGGGGATTTCGCCACTCTGCTGACCCTGGCTACTTATGTCCACGAACTGCAGCGCACAGCAGGCACACTGCTCTCGACGCTGGGTTTCTCACTTCCCCCGATTGGTCTTGGCGACGGACGATCAATACCGATCCGCCTTGAGGATGTGGCGCATGGCCTCGTCGCTACCCTTAGCGCTGTGGATCACCTGGACGTGTCATTGCGCCTGCTGGCACCGAGCGGCTACCGGGTTATCGAGATGTCTCAAAACTAAAGCTTTATAAACTCCCTCAGTTGGCCAGATCCGCCATGTTGGCGTAAAGCTCGAGTGCTTCGGGGTTGGCCAGTGCCTCGCGGTTGGTGACCGGTTCGCCGTGAACCATTTTTCGCACAGCCAGCTCAACGATCTTGCCGCTCTTGGTGCGTGGGATATCGCTGACCTGGATCACCTTTGCTGGGACATGACGCGGCGTGGTGTTATTGCGTATCTCGGCGCAGATATGGCCACGCAACTCGTCATCCAGCACCTCACCGGCCCGCAAACGCACAAACAACACGATACGCACGTCTCCCGCCCACTGCTGGCCGATCACCAGACTCTCAACCACTTGCTCGATCCGCTCTGCCTGCCGATAAATCTCGGCGGTACCGATACGAACCCCGCCAGGATTCAAAACAGCGTCTGAACGACCGTAGACAATGATGCCGCCGTGGTCGGTAGTCGCAACGTAGTCGCCATGGCACCACACCCCCTCAAATTTCTCGAAGTATGCTGCGTGGTAACGGGCATCGTGCGGATCGTTCCAGAAGCCAATTGGCGTTGATGGAAAAACGTTGGCACAAGTCAGTTCACCTTTCTCGCCTGGCCCCAGAAGCGAGCCATCATCGCCACGCACTTCGATTTGCATTCCCAGCATCGGACACTGAATTTCACCACGCCACACCGGGAGGTTGGGATTTCCGCCGACAAAACAACCCATGATATCGGTACCACCGGAGATCGAAGACAAACAGACACTATCACTGACTGATGCGTAAACATAGTCAAAACCCTCGGCCATCAGTGGTGATCCGGTGGAAAGCAGAGTGCGGACACTAGACAGATCATGAGTATCGCGCGGACACAGGCTGACCTTGGCAATGGCATCAATGAACTTGGCCGAGGTTCCCACGATGTTGATTCTCTCCTGCTCAACAAAATCGAAAATGACGTTTCCGTCCGGGAAAAAAGGAGAGCCGTCATACAACGCCAGCGTAGCACCGCTGGCCAGCCCGGATACCAGCCAGTTCCACATCATCCAGCCGCAGGTCGTGAAATAAAAAAGCCGATCATCTGGGCGCAATCCAACGTGCAACTGCTGCTCCTTGAGGTGCTGCAACAAACACCCGCCAGCACCGTGGACAATACACTTGGGCACACCTGTGGTTCCTGACGAATACATGATGTAGAGCGGGTGATCAAAGGGCAGATCGACAAAATCGATCTCCTCCTCGGAAGAACTGAACTCATCGACTGACACAGCCCCGATTATCTGTGACAGGTCAGGATCGTCTGAGAAAAAAGGCACGACCACGGTGTGCTCCAGTGACGGCAGGCCTTGTTGAATCTTACGCAACTTCTCCAGAGAGTCATGCGCCTTGCCGTTATAGAAGTAACCATCCGCGCTGAACAGTACTCGGGGCGTGATCTGGCCAAATCGGTCCAGTACGCCCTGCACGCCGAAATCCGGTGAACAAGATGACCATGTCGCGCCCACGGACGCCGTCGCCAGCATGGCGCTCACTGTTTCGGGCATGTTGGGCATAAAACCACAGACCCGGTCTCCTGGCCCGATGCCGGCCTGGCGGAGTGTGCCAGCAAGTCCTGCCACCTGCCGATACAACTCGGCATAACTCAGCGTACGTTTTATTTTGTCTTCTGAACGAAAAATCAGCGCCGGCGCGTCATCGCGACGACGCAGCAGGTTGCGGGCGAAATTCAGACGAACATTGGGAAACCAGCGTGCCCCGGGCAACCGCTTGGGATTTTCGACTACCGGATCAATCTTGCCAGAGGCGATCACACCAGCCATCTCCCAGACGCTGGCCCAGAACTGGCCGGGCTCGCTGACCGACCACTGATGCAACGCTGTGTAGTCATCGAATACCCGATCCCAGCGTAATGCCGCATCGCGGGCAAAAGCTGTCATGTTGCTGCCGGCAATCTGCTCGGAGGTAGGCCGCCATAGCGGCTGGTCGATCATAATTTACTCCCATTAAATGTGGTGCCTGAAAGGCCAACAGATATTATCGTGCCTTAGCACGGTAATGACCTTTACCTGCAACCGTATCGGTTCATATCAATCTGGTCAAAACAATTTAACCCACCTTGGAATTCACGTATATTGCAATCTGTCGGCCCCTGTAGAAAAAGTCGTGGAGGCTTCACTGGATGTCAGTCACACCGCATTTCACACTCGATAAGCTGATCCAACAGCTATCCGATCTTGCGCGGGAAAGACTTCCAGCAACACAGGTCGAGCGCGCAAGGTCCTTTTTCAAGGCCTATTACCACCGAGTACCCACCAAGGATCTGGAACAGGCTCCCTTGAACGACCTTTACGGGGCAGCCCTGGCTCACCTTAAGTTTGCACAGCGCCGAGTAACTGGGAACGCCTGCCTGCGTATCTACAACCCCACGACCGAAGTTCACGGCTGGCAGACGCGGCACAGTGTGGTCGAGATTGTCGTTGATGACATGGCCTTTCTGGTCGATTCCATCCGCATGGCCCTGAACCGACTGGGTCATACCATTCATCTGACAGTTCATCCCGTGATCAGCGTCGAGCGTGATCCCGATGGCACCATGGTAGGTCTGAATAATCAGGACAAAGAAGCCTGTAAAGAATCGTTTTTGTCTTTTCAGGTCAGCCACCAGACTACACCGGAGCGTCTCGAGGCAATCACGCAGGAAATTGACCGCGTCCTCGCCGAGGTCCGAGCCGCTGATACCGACTGGGAAGCCATGCGTGATCTGGCTTTGGCGACCGCTGAGGGCATCAATCCCGATCACACCCCACTGGACCCGGAATCCGCTGGCGAAGTGGCTGCCCTTTGCCACTGGATTGCAGATGATCACTTTACTTTCCTTGGGGCCATTGAATTTGACGCCCTGGCAGGCGAAGGACAGTCATTGGTCGCGCGGGCGGACTCAGCACTGGGCATCTTGCGCCCACAACCCGACTCAGACTTAAACCAACGCCTTCTTGCACTGCCTTCAGAACTGCCGGGCTATCTTGACGAATCCGACCCGTTACTACTTGCTAAATCCAGCAAACGCTCGCTGGTACACCGCCCTGCTTACATGGACTTGATAGCGGTACGGCATTTTGATGCACAGGGCCAGTTAACCGGTGAGACCTGCCTGCTGGGCCTTTTTTCTGCAGCCGCCTACACTCACAGCGTAGCTGACGTGCCTGTTCTGCGGCTCAAGCTTAAGCACGTGCTACAGCGCAGCGGGTTTCCCGAAAACGGACATGGCATTAAGGTATTGCAGAATCTCGTTGAAAGTTACCCGCGAGATGACCTGTTCCAGATCGGTGATGAAGAACTGTACTCGATCACTATCGGAATGCTCGAGCTACAGGAGCGTCAACGTACCCGTCTGTTTCAACGCCGTGACCGTTTCGGACGCTTTTATTCCTGCCTGGTTTTTGTTCCGCGTGACCGGTTCAACAGCGATCTGCGGCAGAAAATAGGAAACATTCTTCTGCAAGCCTATGCTGGCCACACACTTCAGTTCGATGTGCATTTTTCCGACTCGGTGCTGGCGCGGATTCATTACCTGATTAGCGTCGATCCCGAGGGTGCGCTCTCGCCAGACACTGTGGCACTCGAGCAACGCATAGCGCAAGCCGCGCGGTCATGGCGAGAAGACCTGCACTCATCGCTCGAAACCGAATATGGAGGGGAGACTGCCTTGGCTCGCTTCGAAACCTGGGGCGATGGCTTTCCAACCGCCTACCAGGAAGAGTTCACTCCCCAGCACGGGGCCTGTGATCTGGAACAGATTGTCGCTGCCGAGCGGAGTTCGCAGTTGGGTATTGAACTGTATCGCGAGCGCGACAGTCAGACCAATCGCGCACAGCTCAAGCTTTATTCTCCAGGCGCCGCGGCTGTCCTCTCGGATGTTCTGCCGGTCATCGAGAATATGGGTCTTCGTGTTTTATCTGAACGCCCCTACCGGATAACAAGCCAGGAAGGGTCACTGGTTTTCCTGCATGTGTTTGATCTGGAAGACCGTGACCGCAACGATATTGATGTCGATAACGGCAAACATCATTTTGAAACTGTGTTCCAACGGGTCTGGTGTCGTCAGGCAGACAACGACGGCTTCAACCGACTGGTGCTGCGTGCTGGTCTCGACTGGAAAGAGACCACGTTATTACGCGCAGCCTATCGCTACCTGAGGCAACTGCGTTTTCGGTACAGCCAGGATTATGCGATTGAGACCCTAGCAGGCAACCCGCATATGGCCATCCGGGTCATCCGACTGTTTCACGCCCGCTTTGATCCAGATCTGGCCGGTGATCGCGCCGAAACAGTACAGAACATAAGAGATGAAATCGCGGCTGGGCTTGAACGAGTTACCAATCTAGACGAAGACCGTATTCTCTCGGCTTTCGTTAATCTTATTGAGTCGATGCTCCGAACCAGCTATTTTCAAGACCATCGCCCTGAGCAACCGGGGCGACTCTCGTTCAAGATCGACTGTAGCGTAATTACCCGCATGCCCCGGCCACGGCCGATGGCAGAGATCTTCGTCTACTCATCCCGGGTCGAGGCGATCCACCTGCGTGGCGGTAAAGTGGCCCGGGGTGGCCTGCGCTGGTCCGATCGCCCGGAAGATTTTCGCACCGAAGTCCTGGGGCTTGTCAAAGCACAGATCGCCAAGAACGCTGTCATTATCCCTGTCGGCTCCAAAGGCGGATTTATTGCGCGGCGACTGTCCGAACTCGAACCAGGTGAGCGCGGCGATGAAGTACGCTCTTGCTACCAGACTTTCATCCGCGGCCTGCTCGATCTGACAGATAATCGCCGTGGCGATTCCGTCATTCCACCGCCCCGCGTTGTACGCTACGACAAAGATGATCCCTACCTGGTCGTTGCCGCCGATAAGGGAACAGCAACGTTCTCGGATCTTGCCAACGACGTGGCTGCTGAATACGATTACTGGCTGGGCGACGCCTTTGCTTCGGGAGGCAAGACTGGCTACGACCACAAGGCCATGGGCATCACTGCCCGTGGTGCGTGGGAGTCAGTCAAGCGCTTGTTCCGCGATCTGGATATTGATACCCAGGCGCAACCTTTTACTGTTCTGGGTATTGGCGACATGTCCGGGGATGTATTCGGTAACGGCATGTTGCTTTCCCCTCATATCCGCCTGATCGGCGCTTTCAACCACGAGCATATTTTCATTGATCCGCACCCGGATCCCAAAGCCTCGTTCAAAGAGCGCGAACGACTGTTTCGAATGCCCCGCTCCACGTGGGCTGATTACGACCTGGCGAAACTCTCAGCCGGAGGCGGCATATGGCCACGTACCGCCAAGTCGATCGAGCTAACTGAGTCTGCCCGTAAGGCGTTAGGCATTGGTGCGCAGCAACTCAGTCCAACCGAATTGATACACGAGATGATAAAAAGCCCGGCCGACCTGCTGTTTAACGGCGGCATCGGAACTTATATCAAAGCATCGACCGAAAGTCATGAATCGGTCGGCGATCGGGTCAATGATGCGTTGCGGGTTGATGCCTCACAGTTGCGCTGCCGCGTCATTGGCGAGGGGGGGAATCTCGGACTCACTCAATTGGGCCGAATTGAATTCAGTCGTCGCGGAGGTCTATGCCACACGGATGCAATTGATAACTCCGCCGGGGTCGATACCTCCGACCACGAAGTGAACATTAAGATTCTTCTGGGCGCAGCTGTCGAAGCGCATGAGATTGATATGGATGAGCGCAACACCCTGCTGGAGGCGATGACCGAAGAGGTTGCACTCCTGGTGTTACGCAACAACTATGCACAAACCCAGGCACTGGCATTGGCAGTAGACCGGGCACCGAGCCTGATTCACCACCACAGCCGCGCCATGCGCCAACTCGAGCGCAGTTACGGACTTGACCGGGAACTGGAACACCTGCCCGGAGATGAAGAGATTACCGAACGTATTTCCCGAGGCCAAGGCCTTACGCGGCCTGAACTGGCGGTACTGTTAGCCCACAGCAAGATCTCGACCTACCAGATCCTGCTTGAGTCGGACGTGCCTGAAGATCCCTTCCTCGGTGAAGACCTGCAACGCTATTTTCCCCAGGCCTTGAGCCCTCGCTTTGACCGCTTCATGGTGCCCCACCGCCTGCGCCGGGAAATCATTGCGACCCATGTGACGAACAGCATGATCAATCGCGTCGGATCGGGCTTCACGTTGAGAATGAACGAACTGACGGGCGGTCTTCCAGCCGACACGGCTCGGGCATACGCTGCGGTACGCGAAATCTTCCGGCTACGTGAGTTATGGCACGAAATTGAGGCACTGGATCATCAGGTCTCCTCGAAAACACAAAGAGAACTTATGCATGAGACTCGCCAATTGCTTGAGCGCGCCACTGCCTGGATGTTACGCCACCGGCAGCGGCCAATTGATATTGCTGCAACGGTGGCCGAATTTCGCAGTGGGGTAGATAAACTTCGCCGCAATTTTCCCCGGGCGCTGGCCGCTTCAAACCGCCTGACTCAGAAACGCCGGGTACGCCGCTATTTGAATGCAGCCGTGCCGGCGACACTGGCCAACCACGTCGCAGCTCTGGCTGCCCTGACCAGTGCCCTAGACATCGCCGATGTGGCCAACAGTCGTGAGCATGATATCGCCCAGGTCGCGACGGTCTATTTCGATACCGGTGATCGTCTCGGTTTGCACTGGCTTTCCGATCACATTCGTGACTTGCCGATCACCAATCACTGGCACGCCCTTGCCCGCTCAACCCTGCGTTCTGATCTGCATCTCAGCCAACGTACGATCACTGCCACTATTCTTGATACCGAAGGTGGCCGCGGCAAGGCCGGGGTTCGCCAGTGGGTTGCTACTCACCGCGCTGACACTGAGCGCCTGGCCCAGATGATCAACGACCTGCAAAAATCCAGAAATCTGGACTTTGCCATGTTATCGGTGGCGGTCAGTGAAGCTGGTCAGATCTGCTCAGCGCCTTCTCACTAAGCCCCGCACGGGTTGAAACTGCTCATGGGGTTGATCGCCTACTTTGTGGGCTTAAAATAAAATGGGATTTTGGCAGTAAGTTGTTGTTAGGACTTACCAAGCAGTCCAGGCTTAAACTAACTCCATGAACCAAGCTGCATTACTCTTTGTGTTTACTAGATTTTCTAGTGGGCTTAAATCTTGGATGAGTTGAGGGCAATTACATAAGGTGGCAACAGAAACCATAGAGGCTCGCGTATTGCGTGAGATGCGTTTGATATTGACTGAGATCGCTCGCGAGACGGCGGTACATAAAGGCACTCGCCATGTCCTGTCGAGCGAGACCATCGTTAGGATGCGAGATTGTCTCTCCCTGATTAGCGCCCGGGAAAGGGAATTGAATGAAGCCCGCGGGATAGAAATGACGTCTCGGCCCAAATTAGGCGGTGAGAAAACTGATTCTGTGCGGGTTCAGTTCAGAAAATCCAAACCGGGAATTAAACATTGAGCGACACGGAACCAAGAGCCGGGCCTGGACTGGCCATGTCAAAGGTGAAAACCCATCAGCGCGACAAAACGCATACACTCCATCTTAATAACCGCTAATCCAACCAACGATTTATGCGCACCTCCCGTTTTTTTCTTGCCACACTTAAGGAAATTCCTACTGACGCCGAGATTATCAGTCACCAACTGATGCTCCGGGCTGGCCTGATCCGTCAGGTGGCCTCTGGGATTTACAACTGGTTGCCATTGGGTCACCGCGTCCTAGGCAAAGTTGAGTCTGTAGTGCGTGAAGAGATGAATCGGGCCGGCGCCCAGGAAGTCTTACTGCCCGCCGTGCAGCCCGCCGAGCTGTGGCGTGAATCCGGCCGCTGGGACGACTATGGTCCGGAGTTGCTGCGTTTTACCGATCGCCACCAGCGTGACTTCTGCTTTGGCCCGACCCATGAAGAGGTTATTACGACACTCGCGCGCTCGACGATCCGCAGTTACCGTCAACTGCCGGTCAATCTTTACCAAGTGCAAACCAAGTTCCGCGATGAGATTCGGCCGCGCTTTGGGGTGATGCGGGCTCGGGAATTCATCATGAAAGATGCCTACTCCTTCGATCGCGACACCCAAGGCATGGCCGAAAGTTACCAAACGATGTACGACGCCTATACACGAATCTTTAAACGCCTCGGCCTCGAAACTCAGGCCGTCGAAGCGGACAGCGGAACCATCGGTGGAAATTTTTCGCACGAATTCCATGTCATGGCCGACTCAGGCGAGGATGCGATCGCGCTTTGCTCACCATGTGGCTACGCCGCCAATGTCGAAAAAGTTGATCTCGCGCGGCCGGTTAGTTCGCGTGCGGCGCCCAGCGAAAAAATGAGTGAAGTCGACACCCCAAACCAACACACCATTGCTGATCTTTGTGATTTTCTCGGAGTGAATGCCGAGAAAACCGTGAAAACCCTGGTAGTGCAAGGCTCTTCGGGAACACCGATTGCCCTCATCCTGCGTGGCGATCACGAACTGAACAGCGTCAAAGCCGAATCCCTGGACGAGGTCGCCAAGCCGTTACGGATGGCAAGTGCAGAGGCCATCCATAACGCCACCGGTGCATCCCCGGGTTCAATTGGGCCTATGGGCCTGAAAATTCCTACGATTGTTGATCACAGTGCCGGCGTGCTCGCAGATTTTGTCTGCGGTGCCAACCGCGACGATGTGCACCTCACCGGCGTCAACTGGGGGCGCGACCTGCCTGAGCCTACAACCCAGGATATTCGCCAAGCCGTCAATGGCGATCCGTGCCCAACCGATTCCAAAAAAGAAATCCAGGTACGCCGGGGCATCGAGGTGGGCCACGTGTTTCAATTGGGCACCAAGTACAGCGAGGCGTTGGATGCGACCTACCTTGATGCCAACGGCCGCAATCAACCGCTGTATATGGGCTGTTACGGAATTGGCATTACCCGGATCGTTGCTGCCGCCATTGAACAGAATCACGACGACAACGGCATTGTCTGGCCGCCACCCCTGGCACCTTTTGATGTGTGCATTGTGCCGATCGGACTCAAAAAATCGCCAAAGGTCGCGCAGGTCGTAGAGGAGCTTTATGACGAACTGGTCGACGCCGGTTTCGAAGTGCTACTGGACGATCGCGATGAACGCCCGGGAGTCATGTTCTCAGAGATGGACTTGATTGGCATTCCACACCGCATCGTTGTGGGGGAACGTGGATTGGCCAATGGGTCGGTGGAATACCGCAACCGTGCCAACGGTGAATCGGCAGATTATCCCCTAGACGAGTTGGTCACTACCTTGCAAACTATCGCATCACTATAAGGGTTGCTCACAGGGACTCTTGCTCAAGGCAGAGTAACCGTGCATGCAGTGCCAGGGCGAATCAACAGGTCACTGGCAAAACGAACCGCGAGCAGATACTGCGCATTCTGCTCAGACCCAGGAACTGGCTCAAGGCCGATCGCGCTGGTGATCGCCTCAAACTCTCGACCGTCTACCTGAACCCGAACGTCGCTTTCCACTGAGAACGCGGCAGCGGTTTGGGCATTGACCAATACCCGGGCAAGATAGAACCCTCGCTCAGCCAGCGTGATCACCGGAGGATTGCCCAAATCATGGTTCACATATTGACCAGGCGCAAACGCCGAATCGATAACCCACGCTGAAAAAGGAGCTTTCAGGCGTGCAAGTTCGAGCTGAAACTCGGCGTGCTGACGTTCGAGTAAAGCGCCAGCGTAGGCGGACTCGACACGTGCCAGTTCAAGTTTTTCCAGATCCAACTGCACTGCAGGTAAAGAACCTTCGTCAAATAGCGTCTGTTCGCGATCAAAATCGGCGCGCTGTTCGTCCCGTTCGACGCGATACAGTTCCTCGACATTAGCCACTTTGCGCAATGCGATCTCGTAAACTGTTGCGTCAAGCCTCACCAAAATCTCGCCGCTATTCACTGCGGCCCCCGGCTGAACCAGTACGGCTTCCACTTGCCCTGACGTTCCAAAACCCAAAGCCACTCGACGATTCCAGCCAATAGACCCTTGCAAGGTTTGTGCAAATGCATCCAGGGCAACAATCAGTAGCAGTGCTCCAATAAGCGGACGGATGAGGGCTTTCATAGCGTTTAATTCTCCTGGATCAGGGCTGATGACAACCCAAGCAGACTATCGAGCTGCGCCCACAACAGCGCTCGCTCGAAATCAACCCGGATTGACTCCAGCATGGCTTCAGCCGCTGCGGCCTGTGCATCGCCCAGGTCCGAGCGCAGTTCCAGTTCGTACATGGCGCGGCTGCGATCCTGGTAATAGCCGCGATAGGTTTCCTGCGCCTGCGCCGCTGCCTCCTCTGCCCGGTTGACCTCAAGCTCGTGCAGCAACATCAGCACCTCCTCGCGTACCGCATACTCTGATGACGCGAGGGCAGCCTGTTTGTGCAAAAGTGTATTTTGCGCCAGTGCGACCTCAATATCACGGCCACCTGTTCCATCAAACAAAGGCATGCTGAACTTGAGGTTGGCCCGGTACCGATCGCGACTGGAACTCGTGCTGTTGACGTATTCACGGGCCTCAAGCTCGACACTTAACACCGGTGAATGAAGCTTTCGGGCAACATCAATGGCGGCCTTTGCCGCGACCACATCGTGGCGCAGGAACTGTAGCGCAGGGGATGACAGAATAACCCGATCCACCAAGTCTGTGTATTTAGGAATCTCGCGCTTGCGGTAGACCGCAAGATCAGGCATCACCAGTTCGCCGGATAACTCACCTGGCCTACCCAATGCGAGGGCGAGCTGGTGCCGGGTCTGGCGACGCTGCAAATCTGCTTGTAGGCGTGCAACATACTGCTGGCGATACGTTACCTCGCGCTCAGCCACCTCCAGATCAGAATACTGCTCAAACCGGGTCTGGCGCTCAAGCATGCGCGTGTAGCGAAAATAACTGATCGCCATACGCTCATCGTGCATCTGGTAAGCGTAATCGGCCAGGGTGACTGCAAAAAAACGCTCCATGATCTCAAGAGTGTGGCGGCCATGCCTTGCCTCGTAGATCGCCTGCTTGGCCTCCAGGGTTGCTCCTGCCACTTCACGCCGGCTGGCGCTCCGACCAAAATCGGTTAAACGTTTGCGCCACACTAACCCATAACGGCTGTCGTCTTGAAAATCGACACCAGGCACAGAAGCCTTGCTTGCCGCACGCGGCTGTAGTTCAAGTAATACGCTTGCCCCAAAACTTGATTCCACTTTCCTCAAGCGAATCTGGGCAGCTGAGACCCCGGCTCGCGCAAGGCGCAGGTTCGGATGGTTTTCGCCAGCCAGCCGCAGGGCGTCCTGGAGTGTCAACGGTTGAGGTAGGGGCTCAAATGGTGCAATAGCACTGTCCGCCAGCGCTGGCAACTGTGCCAATCCGGCACCAAACACCAATAGGGCTAGCTGCGCAGTGCGACACATCATCAAAGATCTACTGCCAAGCCAAAGACCGCCTTCGCACATCGACTCAGGAGGATTCCTCCCGGCGCTTGCGCTTGTACCGGGAAAAGCGCTCGGTCTTGAAATGGGCTCCAACGACATACTCGCCCAACCAGAGGAATTCCTGTGGATCACGGGTTGTACCGGTATAGCGGGTCAGCAATTTCCCTTGAGGATCGAAAAACAAGAATGTTGGAGTGGCGCGGACTCGGTTATGCCGAAGTGCAAACTCAGTTTCTGACACTTCGACTCCATCGAATCCTGTCACCAGAGCATCCCCGTCCGTGTTGAGTGCAATCACCCGGAAATGAGCTCGAAAATAATCCTGCACCTGGGGCTGATTCAGTACAGTGTCCTTCATTCGCGTACACCAGGGACAATTGTCCGTTTCAAACATCACCAAAACGCCGACCTTACCCTCCTCTTGTGCGATTTCGGCTTCCTCAGATAGATCATTGAAACTGTCGTGGAAAAAATGCACAGCCGGATCACGGACTTCGCCCGCCATTGCCGGCCAAGCTACAAAAACCAAACCGAACATGAGAACTGCTCGGAGTGCAGCAGATAGTGTCATACGAAAAGACCTCCAGGGAGGTTCGAGGATAGCCCAAATATTGTTACAATATAATAATATATTAAAACTTAGGCAAGTTGTTCGACGATCTGCGCGGGCATGGCCCCCTGGCGTGCGCTTCGTGGCAGGCTTGTCGTTGAGCCATCGGAGAGTAGTCAAGAAATGCAATTGGATCCCTCCTTTGGCCACAAGTCTTATCGATTCTTGCGCGAGCGGTTCTGAGTTGCATCAGTGTTCGATCCCATCACTGGGCGCATCCGCGGCGCGGGAACGACTGCCGACGCCAACACCGCCATCTCTGCAGCCACACACGCCCCCAGTAACGTGACCAGCCAGGACACAAAAATCCAGACCAAAAACACCGGTATCGTCCAAAGCACGCCATAGATAATCTGATAGGTGTTGAAATTGGCAATGAACAATATAAATACATGCTTTGCCATTTCGAACAAGACCATAGCGGTTATCGCCCCGGTCAGGGCATAACGGAATCGTACCGGGCAATTTGGAATCACCAGGTATATCAAGAGAAAGCCCAGGCCCTCCACTAGGGCCGGCAATCCCAGCAAAGCCGTGGCGCTGACCAGTTGCGTGCCCGGTATCAATTCCAAAAAGACCAATGAACCCAGATAGGAACTCAAAGACAAGCTTGCAGCCGCCAATATCGGACCTAAGGTCAGCATCGCCCAGTAAAGCAGCAGGCGTTGCATGGGTGTACGGCCTTTGCGCACCCCCCAGATGCCATTAAGCGCATCCTCGATGGTTGACAACAAAAGCAAGGCGGTTGCCATAAGTGCAACCAAGCCCAGGCCAGTCAGCGTTCCTGCCTGGCTGGAAAATTCGCGTAGATAGCCGCTCACCACCTCGCCCGTCGCCGGCACCAGATTACTGTACAGAAAATCTTCGACGCTGCCACGCCAACGGGAAAAAAAAGGAAATAACGACAGAATCGAAAAACTCACTGTGATCAGCGGTACCAGCGCCAACAAGGTAGTGAACGCCAACGCCGAGGCAACACGGTGCAAGCGGCCCTGGCGAACCCGGCTAAACACCTGGGTAATAAGACCTACTGAATAGGAACTGGAATGTTTCACAAGATCATCGGCAATGATCAGCGGCCAAATTCCCGGCTCATAGCCGTTTCGCCGTCACATCGTTAACCAATTGTGAAAAAAAAGGCCCCGGTGTACCGAGGCCTTTTCGATATAGCCCGCGGGCGGCTCAGTTATAGACCGGTCCCGCATCTGCCTGTTCAGCCGCTTGAGCGACGCCCATCTGTGCGGCTTCCGATACCCGCCTGGCCATCCGGTAGGCTTCGCTGGCGTCACCCGCTTCGAGTTTTGCCTTTGCCGTCTTGAGTAATTTGCTGATACCCACGGCTTTGCCACCCGTTGCTGAATCAATCAGACGCCAGACGCCTCCAACCCCCTTAGCGGCGTCCAGATCGGCACTCGCCTGCGCAATCATCTGCTCTGCGTCATCGGCTGTTGCTGTGCTGGCCTCGCTGGCCTGAGTTGCCTCCAGGTACTTAAGATCAGTAGCCTC
>JBBWVW010000037.1:0-13567 GCA_050256425.1 Arenicellales bacterium
CAAGGCAGAGCCGGACCTCAGTCTGGAAAACGTTATCTGCCTGGTCGATTGCGCAACCATCAGCGACTGGTTAAGTGATCATGACGTTGGACCTGTTGTCGCGCGCCAAGTACAACAAAGTGATTTGTTGTTATTGAATAAATGCGACCTGGTGGATGAGACCAAGCAGTCAAGCGTTACAGCCCTTCTGCAACAGCAAAACCCTAACGCCCGATTATTTCCAACGGTGGATTCGAAGTTGCCGTTTGAAGTGGCGAGACAGCCGTCCTGCCGATCCAGCGAAAATTTAGCACAGGCGGTGCTCGAATCGATCCCCGGACAAAGCCATGAAAGCGAGTTCGAGCGTTGGACCTTAGAACTCACTGGCGTTATTGAAGAACAGCGCTTGCGCAAAGCGCTACGCCACCTTGATCCATGTGTTCATCGATTGAAGGGCCTGGTGCGACTTGAGCACTGCAACGAGATAGCGCAAGTGCAATATGCCGGAGGCCAATTGAAGATCACGCCATACCAAGGGTCGGGTTCAGGCTTGGGCGAGGCGCTCGTCGCCATCGGCCCGGCGGGACACGACATGGCTGCACACCTTGACCAGAGATTTAGCGACATCAGCGAGCCTGGCCGCTAAGACCAGAGGCTTATTTTTTTATACCGTCCTTGTACCAGTCGCCTCCACTGCTCCTTAGCATTACGTGGCGACGGATATGATTTTTCAGGACTAGCAGCTTGTCGAGTGGTAATCACTCCCTCGTCGGGGATACAAATGGCAGACACAACAAGGCAATCGGCAACTACGCCGCAGTGCTAATCTAGGTATTTCGCGTACTCTTCAATATGCTTGCTGAGGCTCATGGCGTGCTCACGCACCAGCCGCTCGGCCTTGTCGGCGTCGCGTTGCTCCAAAGCTTCGATGATGCGCATGTGATCGATCACCGATTGATCGGATCGATTATGTTCCTTTACCGCCTGAACACGTATTGATCGCATATGCAAAAACAGGTTGCTGGCCATGGTCTGAATCAGGGCGCACTTACTGAGCGCCATAATGGTTTTATGAAACTCAATATTCGTATCCGAGTATTCATCGATGTGCGCCCGGGCCTCCTCCTTGTCATCAAAGCTCGAAAACATCTTGCGCAATTTGCTGATCTCTGCTTCGCTTGCATTCTGAGTGGCGAGTCGAGCCGCCATACTTTCCAGCGCGGCCCAGACGCAGACCACTTCCAGGATTTCCTTCTTGGTCTTACGTACGATATAAGTGCCACGCCGGGGCACGTTTCTGACCAACCCCTCCTGCTCCAGCCGCGATAAAGCCTCGCGCACTGGCGTACGGCTGACGCCAAGATTTTCTGCCAGCCTTCTTTCATCCAGTTTTGGCGGTTCGGGTGTGGAATAAATATCCATCTCGGCAATCGCATCTTTCAGCATCGAATAGACCTGGTCCTTGAGTATCTGGGTTACGCCAATCGGGGCCAGCTTGATATCACTCATAGGTCACCTGCACTTAGTTGATACTTAATATGAAGCCTGACGCGTTTCGAGAATATTATAATCGTAGCTGAATGGACGCTGAGCTCACCGCCAGCACGCTGTTTTGAACCTTCTGAGGATCCATATTCCGGCGCTCAATCAAAGGTGATACGGCTCACCACAAACTCAATATCACTCATTTCATCATCTTCATTACCAGCATGCGATCGATTCCTTTGCGCAGGCCTGGTGGTTTCAATAATGGGGTTGTACAAAATACTCGAACTGGCTATACACCTAATTTCGTATTAACCAATAGACTTCGATTGGTGGCGAACTCGTGAGCACTGACTTTCCCGCTGCCCGCTGGCCTAAGCTTCAGAATGCGAATACCACCTTCGCCAGTGGCAACCACAACCCCGTCTTCACCAATACTGACAACAGCGCCTGCTTCGCCGCTCGCACTGGCAGTTTTTTGACAATCGAATACCTTAACTTCCTCACCATTGACGGTGGTCCACGCCCCAGGCTGCGGGTTCGCACCCCGTATCAGGTTGTAAATTTCATCGGCGGATTTATTCCAGTCAATCTCAACATCCGCCTTGCGGCACCAGCCTTCATAGGTACCGTCCTGAGGATCCTGCTTGACTTTTGGTGCATTGCCATCCCGGACCAGGTCAATCGATTCCAGCATGGCGTCAACACCCATAGGGAACAGTTTGTTGAAATAGATTGATCCCAATGTATCGTCTGGCTCGATATCTACTTCCTTTTGCAGCAGAACCGGCCCGGTATCCAGTCCGTGATCCGGCCAGAAAATAGATAATCCAGTCTTGGTAGAGCCGAAAATAATGGGCCAGTTAATGGAGCTTGGTCCCTTGTGCATCGGCAACAACGACGGGTGATACTGGATCGACCCGTACCTGGGCGCATTCAACGCTTCCTCGGGTACGAGCAACAACACATAGGCCATGACACACAGATCTGCGTCATGACTGGTGAGTTGCTTCCACACTTCCGGATCTTTGTACGACGCCGGCTGAAATACCGGAAGCCCTTTTTCAAGAGCAAGCTCTTTTAACGGATCAACAGGTCTGCCTTCCTTATCCGGTGCGCAATACACTGCGACCACTTCGTCGACAGACTTATCCAGTATCGCCTCAAGAACGGCCTTGCCGAAGGCCTGCTGACCATGAACGATTAATTTCATTTTCTACTCCAGTTCACCCGTGGACATATGGCGCACGGAAGATAACTTTAAACTGCACCTGCTTCCCTGAAAGAAGCGATATCCTCGTCGCTGTATCCCAACACTTCTGACAACACTTCATCGGTATGTTCACCAAGCAGGGGTGAACGGGTTACGGTAACAGCGTTATCCGAAAGTTTTACCGGGCATCCGACCGAAAGGTACGGCCCACGCTCAGGGTGGTCACATTCGACGATAGTGCCGGTTGCACGCAACGACGGCTCATCAGCAAGTTCCTTCATTGAAAGAATCGGCCCAACCGGGATATTGAGTGGATTACATATTTCCATAACTTCGTACTTGGTCTTGGTCATGGTCCAATCCTCGATCACACCAAAGACTTCATTCAGGCGTGGCAGACGCGCGTCTGGCGTTGCGTAGTCTGGGTCTTCCTTCCAGTTGGGCTTGTCAATGGCATCACATATATTTTTCCAAACGGCGGCTTGGGTAATGAAGTAGGTGTACGCATCCGGGTCGGTCTCCCATCCCTTGCACTTGAGGATACGGCCCGGCTGCCCGCCGCCGGAGTCGTTACCGGCGCGCGGCGTGGCCTCGCCAAATGGTACGTTCTGGCCGTGCTGTGAGTATTCCTTCAGAGGGCCCGCCTGTAAGCGCTGTTGGTCACGCAACTTGACCCGACACAGGTTAATTACCCCGTCCTGCATGGCGGCAAGCACGCGTTGCCCGCGGCCCGTTTTCTCCCGATGTAACAACGCCGCCAGGATACCGAACCCAAGATTCAAGCCGGTGCCGGAATCGCCGATCTGCGCACCGGTCACCATAGGCAAGCCATCGTGAAAACCTGTGGTGGATGCAGAGCCGCCTGCACACTGCGCCACATTTTCGTAAACTTTGCAATCCTCGTAAGGTCCCGGCCCGAATCCCTTAATTGAAGCCATGATCATGCGGGGATTAAGTTCCTGGATGCGTTCCCAGCCAAATCCCATCCGGTCAAGCGCCCCTGGGGCGAAGTTTTCCACCAGCACATCACATTTTTTTACCAGTCGCTCAAGCACTTCCTTACCTGCTTGGCTCTTGGAATTGAGGGTCAGGGAGCGTTTGTTGTGATTGAGCATGGTGAAGTAGAGACTGTCAGCCCCTTCCACATCCACGAGCTGCTTTCGTGTGGCATCACCAACACCGGGGCGCTCTACCTTGATCACATCGGCACCCATCCATGCGAGCAACTGAGTACAAGTGGGCCCAGACTGGACATGTGTGAAATCCAGAATTCTTATACCGTTAAGTGGTTGTGACATTGGTTTTCTCTTTTTATTAAGGCTATAGCAGTTGCAAATGAATGGTTACTTGTACATGGTCTGAGCTTTGGTGCCCGGCGCGTACTCGTTGGGGTCGACCCAGACATTGACCACGGCGCATTTGCCGGTCTTCGCAATCGCTTCCCGTGCACGCTGCATTGCCGGCTGAATCTGGCTCGCCTCGGTAACCTCTTCGCCATATCCGCCAATCATTTGGCCGAACTTGGAGAAAGGCACATCGCCGAGCTTATTGCCGATATCACCACGTTCCTCGCCGTACTTGGCGAGTTGTCCATAGCGGATCTGATTCATGGCCGAATTGTTACCGATCACCGCGAGATACGGCGCACCGAAGCGTTGTGCGGTTTCCATATCGAAGGCTGTCATGCCAAAGGCGCCGTCACCATAGAGACAGACCACCTCTTTATTGGGATGCGCAAGCTTGGCTGCCATGGAAAACCCAGTACCCACGCCAAGCGAGCCAAGCGCCCCTGGATCCATCCACTGCCCCGGATTGCGCGGGCGGACTGCCTGAGCAGAAATAGTCACGATATCACCGCCATCGCCAACATAGATTGTGTCCTCGCCCAGAAACTCATTTATCTCATAGGCTAAACGATAAGGATGAATCGGGCTCTGGTCGGTAGTAAACATCGGCATCAGCTTCTCGAGCTTGGTCGCCTCAATCTCGCGCAACTCCGCCATCCACTTCTGGCGTTGCTGACGTGCTCCACTGGCGATACGGCCCGAAGCGGCCTGGGTCACCGCAGCGAGAATGGCACCGGGATCGCCAGCCAAGCCAAGACTGATATCCCGATTTTTACCAACCGTCGCATAGCTCTGGTCAATCTGCACCAGAATTGCTTCCTTGGAAATACGTTTGCCATAGCCCATGCGAAAATCGAACGGCGTTCCCACAATCAGGATTACATCAGCATTCTTGAAGGCATCACTGCGAGTGCGATCGAAGTGATGCGGATCGCTTTGCGGCAACAGACCGCGGCTGGCGCCATTCATATAAGCCGGAATATCCAGTGCGCGCACAAATTCGATAGCCTCCTCATGCCCCCGGGAGGACCAGACCTGTTGTCCCAGCAGTACCGCTGGACGCTCGGCTTTCGCGAGAATATCAGCAAGCTTTTCAATATCAGCCGGATCGCCTATGGATTTCACTGAGGCGCGATAGGATCCCGGCTGTGGAATCACCGCTCTCTCCACAGGCACTTCGGCATCCAGAATATCCCGGGGAATCTCCAGATAAGAGGGGCCATAGGCGCCGGAAAAACATTCACGTGCGGCCATCGCGATCATGTCGGCGACGCGCTCAGTGGAAAACACACCCGACGCAAACTTGGTGATCGGGGTCATCATATCGACGTGGGGGAGATCCTGCAGCGAACCCATCTTGTGCTGCGCCAGTGAGCTTTGACCACCGATATGTAGAATTGGACTTTCTGATCGAAACGCAGTGGCCACTCCCGTAACAGCGTTAGTGCAACCGGGCCCAGCAGTCGTGACCACGCAGCCAAGCTTGCCGGTCTGGCGCGCATAACCATCAGCCGCATGGGCCGCAACCTGTTCGTGACGCACATCTATAATGCGAATACCTTCATCAAGGCAGCCATCATAGATGTCGATAATGTGCCCCCCACAAAGGGTAAAAATGGTATCGACCCCTTCCGCCTTAAGGGCTTTTGCCACGAGGTGTCCACCGGATATGACTGAACCATCCTTGGTTTTCTGTGCCAGTGTGTCGTGTGCGGTCTTACTTGTTTCTTGGGGGCTTGTTGCCATTTCTTTTGCCTCTCAACAATAGGAGCCGGAATACCGGCAGTGTTTTATTTAGATATCTGACGTACTGTTCAGTCTGCTTGCTGAGGCTCAGCCGGTTGGGGCGTACGGCTAACGCCAAGCGCTTTTGCCAGCCTTCTTTCATCCGCCTTGGGCAGTTCAGGTGTGGAATTAATATCCATATTGGCAATCACATCTTTCAGCTTCGACTAGGCCCGATTCTTGAGTACCTGAGTTACGGTGATAGCGGCCAGCTTTGTAGCCAATCACTAAAATAGAGCCCTGAATTAAAAAACGTCAGTAAATAGACCCCCTGCTGCGACCGTCGATTCACCGTTGTAGATCTTCAGGTAAGTGCTCATCTTTGGGGAAATCTAGGAATACTGTATACCACATACCAGGAAAAAGTAAAGCGGCGAATCAAAGTGCTTTCAGGGGACTTTTTATGGAGAATTTCTCGGATTTCTCAAAACCTAAATATCGTCTAGTCCTTTATTTAATATGGGGAATATTGTTACTCGACTACGAATGTTCGACAAAAAACACATGTTTAACAAACTGATCGTTGCATGCTTTGAGAATTTACTGGGATAGCATTTCGAGCATCAATTTTCCCATGTCCGATGGGTTTCGGGTCACGCTCACACCAGCCGCCTCAAGCGCTGCGATTTTCTCATCTGCAGTACCCTTGCCACCGGCAATAATGGCACCGGCGTGGCCCATGCGCTTGCCAGGGGGCGCCGTAACCCCAGCAATAAATCCGACCACCGGTTTAGTCATATTGTCAGCTATCCATTCAGCACAAACTTCCTCATCGGTGCCACCGATTTCGCCGCACATGACCACGCCATCGGTCTCGGGATCGTCGTTGAACATCTTCATGACATCGACATGTTTTAGACCGTTGACCGGATCCCCACCAATGCCCACACAGGTCGATTGACCCATGCCCAGTTTGCTCAACTGATCCACGACTTCATAGGTCAGCGTGCCCGACCGGGAAACCACTCCAATCCGCCCTTTCTTGTGGATATAACCTGGCATGATGCCGATCTTAAGCTCTTCAGGTGTAATAACACCCGGACAGTTGGGCCCTACCAGAATCGTGTTGGATCCGCGCATCCGGTCACGGGTGCGAATCATATCCTTGACGGGAATGCCTTCGGTAATACAGATAACGACGTCCATTTCCGCATCGACAGCCTCGTCTATAGCAGCGGCGGCAAATGGCGGGGGTACGTAGTTAACCGCCACATTGCAACCGGTGGCCTGCTTAGCCTCAGCAACCGTATTGTAGACAGGTATCCCCTCTACTTCCTGCCCGCCTTTCTTAGGGGTAACGCCAGCAACATAGCAATCCTTGCCATTAGCGTAGGCGATGGAATGATGACTATGAAACATTCCCGTTTTGCCGGTAATACCTTGGGTCACAACTCGTGAATCTTTATTGATGAGGACCGACATACTTTTATACCCCTGCTGCGGCCGCCACTTTCTCGGCCGCATCGGCCATGGTGGTAGCGCTAATCACTTCAATATCGGAATGGGCCAGAATGGCTCTACCCTCTTCCACGTTTGTGCCTTCCAGACGCACTACCAACGGCACCGATAATTGCACTTCTTTAGCTGCATTCACCAACCCCTCAGCAATAACATCGCAGCGCATGATGCCACCAAAAATATTTACCAAAATTGCCTTCAGGCCCTCATTCTTGAGCATAATCTTGAACGCTTCGGTAACTTGTTCGGCTGTGGCGCCACCGCCTACATCAAGAAAATTGGCCGGCGATGCGCCGTACAACTTAATAATATCCATGGTCGCCATCGCCAGGCCGGCGCCATTTACCAGGCAGCCAATCGTGCCATCGAGGGAAATATAGTTAAGACCAAACTTAGAGGCTTCGATCTCATCCTCGTCTTCCTCATCCAGATCTCGCAACTCCTGCAGATCTGGATGACGATACATGGCGTTGTCGTCAAAATTAAACTTGGCGTCCAACGCCATGATGCGCGAATCCTTGGTAACAATCAGAGGATTGATCTCTGCAAGTGAAGCGTCCTTGTCCCAAAAAGCCTGATACAAGCCCTGAAATATTTTCCCACTCTCTGCATGCAGGGTAGCTGGGATCCCAATAGCGCCGGCCAGGGATTGGGCGTCCGCCATGGTTAGCCCTATATCCGGATCCACCATAACCTTGCGAATTTTTTCGGGCGTTGTGGCAGCGACAGTTTCAATTTCAGTTCCGCCTTCAGAACTTGCCATGAAAACGACCTTTTGCGAAGCCCGGTCCACTACTATTCCGACATAAAGTTCATCCTTGATCGGTACGCCCTCTTCAACCAGCAAGCGTTTAACCTCGGTGCCGTCGGCCCCGGTCTGATGAGTGACCAGGGTCATGCCAAGAATAGCCTCGGCGTGGCTACGGACTTCGGCGATACTGTCAGCAAGTTTCACCCCGCCGCCCTTGCCACGGCCGCCGGCGTGAATCTGAGCTTTAACCACCCATTTGCTCCCACCAAGTTCCTGCGCGACGGCAACGGCTTCGTCAACACTGAAACAGACGCGGCCTTTTGGAACCGCCACACCGTACTGTCTGAGAATATCTTTGGCTTGATATTCATGAACCTTCATTATTTAAGTGCTCCAATACCAAGTTTTGGTATATTGTATACAAGTTATCATGGTTAGCCTACCCACTGTCTCTAAGGCCGGGCTTGTGAGGGGAAAGGCTCTCTTCCAGAGACCCGCGTTAGATCTTCGTTCAGCAAGTTTTTCCTTGTGCGGGCTATCTCTAGGCTACGCAGGTCAAAATACTAAAAGGCCAGACGGAATCAGCAGAATGATTCACTCGCCAAATTGCGGCCTGCGCCAGCTGTGAAGGTGTTGATTTTTTCTACAGCAAGCCGCACACGGAATTGGGTCAGGTATAGTTTTGGGATTGGCAGTGTTGTCGACGGAATCACTGGACTCAATACCCATCGGCCAGATGCCCTGCTGCGGGTACGTGCCATTTGTTCATTGATCTGGTGAGTCTTGCCTTCGCGCCTGTGGACACTGCATGCAAAGGGTTCCTGGCTGGCTAAACCGGCCCCAGTAAGGGATGTTCCGCGCTGCTTCGTTCCCAACACAAATGCCGATGACCCTTCAGATACCTTTACAGCAGACGATACTGACTTTATTGCCAAAGGAATCCGATGCGCTTGGGAAATCACGGAAACGCGGCGCAAGTACTACATGATTGCAAAATGACCGCTGATATGACCTTTCCGCATTCTCTGGTGATTATCAGCGCTCTCCTTATGTTGTGGGGAGGGTATGCCTATTTTCGTGACACCCTAGCAGGCAGAACCAAGCCCAACCGGGTTTCCTGGTTTCTCTGGGCCTTGGCCCCCCTAGTCAGCCTCGGTGCGGCTTTTTCAGCAGACGCAGATATCTGGGCTTCAGTAAGGGTGCTGGTTGGTGGTGTTGTTCCCGCGGTGATATTTCTGGGCTCCTTTGTTAACAGAAAAAGCTATTGGCAGCTCACCCGGTTTGACTGGTTTTGCGGCGGCCTGTCTTTGACAGCATTATTGTTCTGGCAGCTCGCAAGCTCTCCACTCATCGCAGTTTTGCTTGCGACCGCGGCGAATACTTTTGCTTCAATTCCCACATTCATCAAGGCATGGAATTTCCCAGAAACCGAGACCCGATTGATTTTTATCAATAGTTTCTTAAGTGCCGTTTTAATCATCCCAGCGATCCCTGTCTGGAACATTGCTAATTCGGCGTTCCAGATTGGCTTAATGTTAACAACAGCAGCCATGTTGGTGGCTGTTTACCGAAAAGCTTTAGGTATCAAGGAAACCATATAGAGGAATTTGGATGTGGTTGTCAGTCAGTTGACCCCCCTCAACCCATACAAGCCAGTCCACAGCCCAGAAGACCCAATCTAGCGCTATTGAATTTCTGGATCGGAAACCCAGATCTCTGCGCCCAGGGGACGGCCGTTATTGATGTTGCCTACCGTCGAGCGACATGCTGAGAATATCAATAAGAGGTCGCGTTCGACACGCAACTCGACAAAATCACCTGCTGTGGATCCCGTAGCCTCATCATGAAGCCTGCCTCTTTCGTCTATAACAGATCTCTCGAATAGATTCCATGGCGGAGGAGTAATCTGGCATTCTAGGCCGTACTCTTTAAGTGTCTGGCGAAGATTGTCTTCACAATTAGGATGGTGATTAGTTTCACCAAAAAAAGAATAACTGCCCATTGAGCAAGCGGCATGAAGCGAGTCATGGAACCCATCTGTTGTATCCTTTTCCAATCGTAAAAGAGGGGTAAATTTATTACTAACTAACGTGTCTCCTACTTTAAATCTGATCCTGTAAAGTGCCGTGTGGTTATGAGCCATTGACAGATACTCAATGTCACTTGAGATAAGAAACCCCCAAGTATCTACCACCTGACAACCATAGGGCGTTGACACACGAACAAGCGCGTTTGTTTTTACCTCTAGGCCCACCACCTCTCCAGGACCTACGTGATGAGTGTTTTTCGATTTCATGGACTTTTCCTTTTCAACCGGAAAGGTAAAATCTTAATCAACATTCGCAATTGGAAAAGTTCGACGCCACAAATCACGCTGGTAATGGCCGTAATTAAAAGAATCGTAAAGTTCACTTTCTCCCACTACAGGCATAATCAGCGTATCAGCACTGGGGTTGACGAATAATGGTATGGAGTATCGGTCCTGACCGCTGCGATTGACGACTCTGTGTGGCGTTGAGGAGAATTCTCCGTTGCTCCAAATCTGCATAATGTTGCCAATATTGATGACAAATGTTCCCTCTACAGGTGACGCTCCAACCCACTCCCCGTTTTTATTCTGAATCTCGAGACCCCCCCATTCATCCTGCCACAATATGGTAAAGCCGCCCGAATCTGAATGGGGTACGACGCCAATATCATCGTCACTGACTGGGTCGTGCTGCGGAGGGTAATGATTTACCTTAAGACGACTCAAAGGTTGCTTGTAATATGTCAAAAGATGATTTGGACTCAGGCCCAACGCACGAGAGAAACCTTGTAACAGTGCCTCTACCAGGCCTTCCAGGCAATCAAAATATCGAAGCATCGCATCCTTCAAAGCGGGATATCTTTTTGGCCACTGATTAGGGCCACTAAGGGGCATCTGGTTAGAAATAGCCCGCTCGTAGCCAATCCAGAACCCTTCCTGATGGCTGGTTCCCGCCCTCTCTTCGCCCTCATAACTCCGGTACCCTAAAGGAAGATAACCTTGAATCCGAGAATCGATTGCAATGGTCATTTTCTCACTCATGGGTGCTTGGAAGAATTCCTTAGCTGCGTCTTTAAGCGCCCTAACCAACGAAAGCGGGACCTGATGGTTTTTGATATAAAAAAAACCCACATCGGTACATGCGGCTCTCAAGCTTGCAATTAATTCTGGATCGCTTTGACCCGATACCAAAGATTCAATATCTAAAATGGGGATCTGTGTGAAATCTAGACGTCGAGATGGCTTAACCAGCATTGAAATACACTCTCATTTTCTTTTGCCTCAGTCTAATTGTAGACTTGTCCATCCGATTTTTACCTGCGTTGAGTCATGACTCCGACCGATATTCTCAACCCGATACACTACCAGGAGGTCCGGCAGCCTCTACTACAGGCCAGCACTCTGCCTTCCTGGTGTTATACAAGCCAAGTGTTCTACCAACGGGAGGTCGACAAGATATTTAACCATGGCTGGCATTTTGTCGGGCGAGAAGATGAGCTACCCAATCCCAGAGACTTCTTGACCTATGATGGCATTGGCGGTCCAGCGATAATTATCAGAAATGAAACTGGACAGATCAACGCATTCTTCAACACCTGTCGTCATCGTGGAATGCGGCTGCTTGAAGGGTCCGGCTCAATAAAACATATTGTATGCCCTTATCACAGTTGGGTTTACTCGTGCGAAGGCGCACTTGTGCGAACGCCGGGAATGAAGGGCGTTCATGATTTCCAAAAAGAATCATACAGTCTATTGCCACTAAAACTGGACAGCTGGGAGGGATTTCTATTTATTCGATACAGTGACGATGGGCCAGAGTTAAAAGATTGGCTTGGAGATATGCCCGATTTCTTCCGCAACTACCGCCCGCAATTGCTAAGATGCGTGAGGCGAAAAAGCTTTGACGTACAGTGCAATTGGAAACTACTCATTGAAAATGCTCTAGAAACCTATCATACGGGTACCGTTCATCGATCTACGCTTGGACGACAACAATCACACCCAAAAGCGACTGCAGGTGAGTGGTCTTGCCTGTTTGTATATGTAGATGGAAAGAAAACGCTTTCGATACTCCCCAATTCCTCACAAACTTTACCAATCAATCCAGACCTATCTAAAGAACAACGCAAGGGAACCTTTTTTACCAATATATATCCCTGTACGCAGTTTGTTTTCGCGCCAGATAGTATGTGGTGGCTCGCAATTCAGCCGCAAGGTCCTACGAGGTCTCGTCTGGAAGTAGGATCATGTTTTGCGGAATCGACGATTGCGACACCAGATTTTCAGCAAACGGTTCAATCCTATTTTGAACGATGGGATACAGCGACAGCCGAGGATAACGCGATTTGTGAAGCGCAACAGATTGGTCAATCTATCGAAACCCGACCACAGGGACGGTTTGCAGAAGAGGAGCATTTGGTCCATGAATTGGCGATCTGGACCTTAGATCGCATCCTTGACTAGTGCAAAAGAGTTATCCGCAACCGATAATTAAGATGCTGAGAATACTGCTGGACCCTTACCCCAAGCTTGCACAGTTCATCTCCACCTTCGAGGAGTTCGATGGTGTGCGTACGTACTTGGCCGCCAGGGCCCACCTGGCATCATCGGGTCAGAAGCGTAACTATTTTGACGTTTGATCTCCTGTCTGTAACAATGATTCGCCTGGATGGCTCGAGGCTTGGCCAACGGTTTTTGCAAAAACCGCGGCATTCTTCAAAAGCACTCTCATGATCACACGCAACCTTTTCCCGGCTATTTTTTTCGTCAGTCTAGCGGTCACCCTTCCGGTATCACCGGTATGGGCGCAGCAACAGAGTGGATTCACAAAAACTATTGATGTTTTTGGTATCCCGGTCAACGCAGAATCGTGTGTCTCCAATAGCAAAGTACTTCATGTAGCCCGTGTCCTAGCCGAATACCTGGATAACAACAATAATGGGAAGGTCGATAACCCGAAAGTTGTCAAACAGTTAAGAAAAAGAAACGGCGGGTGCGTCAGCGTATATTGCGGTGACGATGGAGATGACTCCTGTATGTGGCTTTTCGAGGATGAGATTTTTCCTCAGGGATCGAAAAAGAATCGGCGTGATGCAACCATTGAGGAAGTGCTGCATCTTGTCACTCAGACCGGCTATGCTTATGCATACCCAAAGCAATTTGGCGAAAAGTCAGGAACAAAGATTGCAAAGGCGATGGATAAAGCAAGAGGAGGATACAAAGGACCAGGTCAGCCAGTGAAAAAGTATCCGCCCAGGGCTTGGTACACCTATAACGATCGCACCTGTGATTACGCTTGCATGGTTACAGAATATTTCTATTGGGGCTTAACATCAATTCTCGGTGGACAGTCATATTCCGGCCGATATAACGAAATCAAAAATGAGTGGCAGTTAAACACAAAAGCAAAAGTTAAACGCAAAGATAAAGCCTTGTACCGACTTTTAACCACCAAAAAATATAAGCTTCCCAAAAGGCTGCCAGACGGCAAATACAAAGGTATCAAGTTAAAGATCAAGAAA
>JBBWVW010000038.1:0-3360 GCA_050256425.1 Arenicellales bacterium
AGTGAGGTGTCCTATGACCAGATCCATTGATTACTATTTCTCTGTTATCTCGCCCTGGAGTTATCTCGGTGACGCCCGTCTGCGGGAGATCGCACGCCGTCACCAGGTGACCTTGAATCACAAACCGGTCAGCACGACGACGATTTTCTCCCGCACTGGCGGCCTGCAGCTGAAAGACCGTTCGGATCAGCGCAAGGCCTACCGCATGCAGGAGCTCACCCGCTGGAGGGATCATTTGGGCGTCGAACTCACCCTTGAGCCCCGGTTCTTTCCGACTAACGACCAGTTGGCGCACCGTACAGTCGTCGCAGCCCGGCAGTCCGGGGAAGATCCATCAGACCTGGCCCATGCGCTGATGCGCGCCTGCTGGGTCGAAGATCAGGATATTGCTGATCCATCGGTGGTCAGTGCTGCACTCACGACAGCGGGTCTCGATGTTGAGAAGTTGACAACCCTGGCCAAGAGCGAGGTGAGCCGAAATGAAGTCGATGCCAACACCGAAGAGGCCATTTCCCGAGGCGTGTTCGGGGTACCCGCCTACCTGATCGGTGATCAGTTGTTCTGGGGTCAGGACCGTCTCAACTTTGTAGAGCGGGCGCTTGCCCATTGAGATCCGTTTATCCATCTGTACGGAGCAGCTAGGCGTATGTCGGAAAACACACTTGAGTTCAAAGTGGTCGCTACGGGGCTTGAATTTCCAGAAGGCCCCGTGGCACTGCCTGACGGCAGCGTACTGGTGGTTGAGATCAAGCGCGGAGTCATCACACGAGTGCTGCCGGACGGCGGTAAAAAGACCGTAGCGACACCCGGCGGTGGCCCTAACGGCCTTGCCATGGGCCCGGGCGGGCGGTGCTTCGTCTGCAACAATGGGGGTTTCCAGTGGCATGTCGACGAGATGGGCGTACGGCCGACCATGCAGCCTACCGACTACAGTGGGGGTCGAATCGAGGTCGTCGACCTTGAAAGTGGCCTGGTTGAGATCCTTTATACCGAGGCCGACGGTGTACCGCTGTCAGGACCCAATGACATTGTCTTCGATCAGCACGGCGGGTTCTATTTCTCAGATCTGGGCAAGGTCCGGCCCAACGACCAGGATCGAGGGCGCGTGCTCTACGGCCTTGCTGATGGCAGCGGAGTCAAAACGGTGGCGCACCCGGTGGAGATGCCGAACGGCGTTGGCCTCTCGCCCGATGGCCGAACGCTTTACGTCGCTGAGACGCCACCGGCAAGGCTGTGGGCCTTTGACCTCATAGCCCCGGGGGAAATTACTGCCCAGCCTTGGCCTTCGCCTCACGGCGGGCGGTTCGTCGCCGGGTCTGCAGGTTATCAGCGCTTCGACAGTCTGGCCGTGGAAGAGGACGGGCGGGTCTGTGTCGCGACTCTGATCAACGGCGGCATCAGCGTGATCTCCCCCGAATCCGGCGATGTTGAACACATTGCGTTCCCCGACCGCTATACCACGAACATCTGTTTTGGCGGGCCAGACCTTACAACCGCTTACATCACACTCTCGCAAAGCGGACAGTTGATAGAAGTGCCATGGCCAAGGCGCGGGCTGGGGCTTGCCCACCTGAACAGCTGACGCTCGCGCCGAGTGCTTCCAAGGCTTCACGGCAGATATTGGGAAATGCCTTGTGGGCCGGCAGGATCCCAAGAGGGCGGGGTCACATACGCCGTCTCAGGCCCTGTGGGTTATCCAGCCGGTGCCGTGGTAGAGAATCTGGCGCCGAGGACCCCTTGCGATTCACGGTGAAACCCGGCCGCAACAGGATCAAAGGCATAACGACGCGGCTTCGGCTCTGGCTCTGGCTCAAAGTTGCCGACCAGTGCTCTTGATAGTTTGCCCCCGCTTGATGGTCAGTCCGAGAAACGCTTGACAAAGAAATCGACCATCTGTGGCACCAGATTGTCACCCATGCCTTGCTCAACAGCCGTTGTCAGCGCCTCGTTGGCGCATGCCGACATTATGGTATTAGCGCCCAGGTCCTGAGCCATCTTCCGGTAGTAGCCCACATCCTTGGCTGCATTGCGCACCGAGAAGGCCAACGCCTCTGCGTTGCCGTCTATGCCATAGGCCTTGATAAAATCCATCATACCGGACTGCAGCGGCCCCGCAGACATCACGTCATACAGTCCCTGCCTGGACACACCGGCCAGGTCCGCCATGGCAAAAGCCTCGGCCATGGCGTTGGCAGTGGTCATCGCGTAAAAGTTGTTGATCAGTTTGATTTTATGACCCGTTCCCAGCGCGCCCAGGTGGAACACATTCTCACCCAAGTCGTCCAGTACCGGGCGGGCCTGATCAAATGCAGCTTGATCGCCGGAGCACATGATGTTCAGCAGCCCATCCACCGCATGTGAGGGTGTCCGGCTCAGTGGAGCGTCCAGATAGGTTGCCGCAGCTGCGGCTACTTTTTTGCCCAGCACCTTGGTTGACTCCGGCAATGAGGTGCCAAAATCAATCACGATTACTCCCGGCTTTAATCCGGCTATCACGCCATCAACCCCATTCATCCGGCTCTCAACCGAGGCAGAAGTATCCATGCATAGCATGACGATATCGCTCGCCTCGGCCAGTTCTCGGGCGTTTACGGCCTCAACCGCACCTTTGGCTACGGCAGCATCAATGCGAGGTCGCGACACATTCCCCATAACGGTCAGGCTATAGCCAAGGGACTGTAGACGCCCCACCATGGCAGCGCCCATCAAGCCTAGGCCGATAAATCCGATGTTTGGTTTTGCCATTGTTTTTTCTCTCAATTAATTGCAGCGGGGGAATGGTTCGGGGCAACGCCCCGGGTAAAATTATCGACCCAACGACTTTAGCCTGGACGTAAGACAGCCAAACTGGACAGGGTTACGCTGGGGTTGGGACTGATCCCAGTATAGGTCTGGAAACTACGCATCGCCATATGCTGGAACAGATCGAACCCAGTCAGAATGGTCAGCCCGGCGTGGCTGCAATCGGTCAGAAACTGAGTGTCGGTAGGCGTGTACACTGCATCAAAGGCCCATGCCTGCTTCCCGATCAGGTCGGCTGCAAATGCACTGCCAGGATTGTACTCCATGCCCAACGGCGTGGCATTGACCAAGCCATCGGCCCCTCTGATGGCCTCGAGCCACTGGTCCGGTGACGCTATTGTGGCGCAGGACCCAAGACGTTTGGCAAGATCCTTGGCGCGGTCAGTCGAGGTATCAAAAATTGTGATTTCGCTGGCTCCAAGCTCGACCAAAGCCGGACCGATCGCGCGTGCAACACCACCTGCCCCTGCCAAGGCAACCACACCAACAGAGGTGGTCGGCAGTTGCGAAGTCCAGGCCGACACGAACCCGGAATGGTCGGTATTGAACCCGGTCAGC